>JAHHSF010000049.1 GCA_020025375.1 Oscillospiraceae bacterium
GGCCAAGGTTTTGCAGGAGCGGGTCCGTTCCGAGCTGACACAGCTGGATATGCCCAAGATTCGCTTTGAGGTGGAGTTTGCCCCCAAGCCGAGTGAGATGGATGTCACCGGCATGGACGAGGTCCGCTTTCTTATGTCGGCCAATGTGGGCGAGAATTTGAAGCCCATTGCCAAGGTGGCCTCCGGCGGCGAGTTGGCCCGAATCATGCTGGCCCTCAAAAACGTCCTGGCCGAGAACGACGACGTGACCACCCTCATTTTCGACGAAGTGGACACCGGCGTTTCGGGACGGGCGGCCCAGAAGGTAGGAGAGAAGATGGCCGCCATCGCGGGGCACGCCCAGGTCCTCTGCGTGACTCACCTTCCCCAGATCGCCGCCATGGCGGACACCCACTTTTCGGTGGAAAAGGGGGAGAAGGGCGGACGTACCTATACGAAGGTAGCCGCCTTGGACGAGGAAAAGCGCCGCCAGGAGCTGGCCCGGCTCACCAGCGGAGACCACGTTACCCCCGCCGCCCTAGCCAGCGCCGGGGAGCTCCTTTCTGCCGCCCGGACGTTCAAGAACAGATCACATGAAACCTGAAGGATTGCAGGAAACTCTTTGCGCTATCTTCCAAGCGATGTTCCCATGCGAGGGAGTCTGTCAGTAAAGGAAGAAAAGATTTGACAAATGGGGCAAACTATTTTATAATTCCACTTACGGCAATGACAAGGCCCAGTAGCGGCCTCCATTCCTGCGCAGAGAGCCCCTGGTTGGTGAAAAGGGGAGAGGAACGGCTGTGAATACCCCTTGGAGCCGACACCCGAACGACGTGGAGCGTCCAGTAGGCGTGTTCCGGGTGCGCCCGTTACAGCGCGGGAGTGTGCCTGCACTCCTTGAGGCGCCCGCCGTGAGACGGGAGCGAACCAGAGGTGGTACCGCGTATCCACGCCCTCTGTCCATTTGGGACAGAGGGCGTTTTTTCGTCGGCGGCGAACCATTTGTTCCGTATTACCCGAGTGGTATTGCCGATGAATGGCCGCAAAAGAAAACTACGAATCCACTCAAAGCCGCGCAACCTCGTATCCGGCAAATGAGAGAAAGTAAGGAGAACGAAAAATGACTTGTTACGAAGAACTGAAAGCCCGTGGCCTGATCGCCCAGGTCACCAACGAAGAGGAAATTTCCAAGATGATCAATGAGGGGAAGGCCGTGTTCTACATCGGCTTTGACCCCACCGCAGACTCCCTCCACGTGGGCCACTTCATGGCCCTGTGCCTCATGAAGCGGCTCCAGATGGCGGGCAACAAGCCCATTGCCCTCATCGGCGGCGGTACCGGCATGGTGGGCGACCCCTCCGGCCGGACCGATATGCGTTCCATGATGACCGTGGAGACCATCCAGCACAACTGCGACTGCTTTAAAAAGCAGATGGAGCGGTTTATCGAGTTTGGCGAGGGCAAGGCTATGATGCTCAACAACGCCGAGTGGCTCACCAAGCTCAACTACATTGAGCTTCTCCGGGACGTGGGTGCCTGCTTCTCGGTGAACAACATGCTCCGGGCTGAGTGCTACAAGCAACGTATGGAAAAGGGCCTGTCCTTCCTGGAGTTCAACTATATGATCATGCAGTCCTACGACTTCTACCACCTGTTCCAGCACTACGGCTGTAACATGCAGTTTGGCGGTGACGACCAGTGGAGCAACATGTTGGGCGGCACCGAGCTCATCCGCCGGAAGCTGGGCAAGGATGCCCATGCTATGACCATCACCCTCCTTCTCAACTCCGAGGGCAAGAAGATGGGTAAGACCGCCAAGGGCGCCGTGTGGCTGGACCCCGATAAGACCTCTCCCTACGACTTCTACCAGTACTGGCGGAACGTGGGCGACGGCGATGTGCTCAAGTGCTTGCGGATGCTCACCTTCCTGCCTCTGGAACAGATCGACGAAATGGACAAGTGGGAGGGTTCCCAGCTCAACACCGCCAAGGAGCTTCTGGCTTTTGAGCTGACCAAGCTGGTCCACGGCGAAGAGGAAGCCGCCAAGGCCCAGGAGGCCGCCAAGGCCCTGTTTGTAGGCGGCGGCGATCTGGCGAACATGCCCACCACCACTCTGACTGCCGACGACCTCACCGACGGGACGGTGGGCGTGCTGGACCTGCTGGTGAAGTGCAAGCTGGCCCCTTCCAAGAAGGAGGCCCGCCGCCTGGTGGAACAGGGAGGCGTGGAAGTGAACGGTGAGAAGGTCGCCGATGTGAACGCCCACTATGACACCACCGCCTTTGCCGGGGAGGGCCTCATGGTCAAGAAGGGAAAGAAGGTCTTTCACCGGGTTCTCATGTGCTAAAACCAAAGATATTTCAAGGCCGGTGTGGGGCAGTCACACCGGCCTTTCTGTTTTTTAACTTATGTATCAGGCTGTTTTCAGCAACCCCGCCCCACGGAGGGCGTTCTTTAGCTTTGCCAGATTCTCCGGCCCCATTTCGTACAGAGGCGGACGGAGGGCGCCCACGTCCATCCCCAGTAGGTTCATGGCGGTCTTTACCGGGATGGGGTTGACCTCGGAGAAAAGGGCATCCAGAAGAGGGAGGAGGTCCTGTTGGAGCTCGGCGGCCTCCCGGAACTGCTCGGTCAGGCAGAGGTGGGTGATCTGGGCCATGGTCTTGGGGGCCAGGTTGGAGCATACCGAAATAGCGCCCTTGGCTCCAAGAGCCATCATGGGAACGATCTGGTCGTCATTCCCCGACCAGACGGCAAAATCCTCCCCGCATAGGCGGCGGGTGCGGGCGACGAGGGACAGGTCCCCGGAGGCCTCCTTGACCCCGTTGAACTGTGGGTTCATAGCCAGAGTCTGATAGGTCTCCGCCGTGAAGGAGAGCCCGGTGCGGGATGGGACGTTGTAGAGGATGATTGGAAGGTCCACTTTTGCCGCGATGGCCTCATAATGGGCAATGAGGCCCGCCTGGGTGGTCTTGTTGTAATAGGGTGTGACGATGAGGAGGGCATCCGCCCCGGAATCCTGAGCGGCCTGACTGAGGTAGATGGCGCGGTTTGTGTCGTTGGCCCCGGTCCCGGCCAGGACAGGGACCCGGCCATGGGTGTACTTGCAACAGAAATCCACGGCATTGAGATGCTCCCGGACGCTCAATGTGGCGCTTTCCCCGGTGGTGCCGCAGATACAGAGGGCGTCAGCCCCCTGGGTAATTTGCCGGTCGATGCACTCGGCCAGGCGGGTGGTACTGAGTGCGCCGCTCTTTTCAAATGGGGTGACAAGGGCGGTGCAGACGCCGGTGAAGACAGCTTCACGACGGGTCAAAGAGCTTACCTCCTTGTGATGTATCCCTCCGCGCACAGAAGTTCGGCCAGCAGGACGCCGCCACCGGCCGCGCCCCGCAGGGTGTTGTGAGAGAGGGAGACGAACTTGTAGTCATACTGGGTGTCGGGGCGCAGGCGGCCCACCGAGATCGCCATACCACCCTCCAGATTCCGGTCCAGCTTGGACTGGGGGCGGTCGGCCTCCTCAAAATAGTGGAGGAACTGCTTGGGGGCGGAGGGGAGGTCCAGCTCCTGGGCCCGGCCCCGGAAGGAGGCCCAAAGCTCCTTTATCTCCTCTATGGAGGGCTTCTTCCGGAAGGTGACGAAGACGGCGGCGGTGTGGCCGTTAGAGACGGGGACCCGGAGGCATTGAGCGGTGATGACGGGGGAGGTAGCGGCCTTAATCACCCCATTTTCCACTGTGCCCCAGACCTTCAGGGGTTCCTTCTCGCTCTTCTCCTCCTCTCCGCCAATGTAGGGGATGAGGTTATCCACCATCTCGGGCCAGGTTTCGAAGGTCTTGCCAGCCCCGGAGATGGCCTGATAGGTACAGACCAGCACCTTCTCCAGGCCGAACTTCCGGAGAGGGTGGAGGGCGGGAACGTAGCTCTGGATGGAGCAGTTGGATTTTACCGCAATAAAGCCCCGCTGGGTGCCCAGACGCTTGCGCTGAGAGGGGATGACCTGAATGTGCTCGGGGTTAATCTCGGGGACCACCATGGGAACGTCGTCCGTCCAGCGGTGGGCGGAGTTGTTGGAAATCACGGGGCACTCCAGCTTGGCGTACCGCTCCTCCAGAGCGAGGATTTCCTCCTTCTTCATGTCCACGGCGGAGAAGACGAAGTCCACCTGGGCAGCCACTTGCTCCGCATCGGCCACCGCATCCAGAACTACCAGCTTCTTCACTGCCTCCGGCATGGGAACCTCCATGGCCCAGCGGGGGCCCACGGCTTCCTCATAGGTCTTGCCCGCAGAGCGGGCGCTGGCGGCCACCACCGCGAGCGTGAACCAGGGATGCTTCTCCATGAGCGTTACGAAACGCTGGCCCACCATGCCCGTGGCGCCGATGACGCCGACTTTGTACTTTTCCATGACAAGGACCTCCTATTATCTTTCGTTAAAATAGTCTATGTTGCCATTTGCCGTGACGTGCGGAAAAAGAAGCGGTTGAATTTAGACGCCGCTTCCTCTATAATGTCAAAATAGATATATTTTTGTCATACTAGCACAATCCCCGGCGACTGTCAATTTTGAGTTGCCTGTGGGATTGAAGCGGGGGATAGGAGAAATACCGTGAAAAAAAGAGGAAAACGCTGCCTTGCCATGGCCCTCTGCCTGGGGATGGTGCTGACGTCTGTTCCGGCCAGGGCGGCCACGGTGGGGGAGACCATTGGTATAGGGCTGTATTACGGCGAAACCGCCATGCCTAGCGCCAATCTGGAAAATGAGATAGGGTCGGGCTACTATATGGGTTACATCGACGAGGCCGGGGCCTTTTTCTCGGTGGCCTATACGGGTAAGACCAAGATTTCTATGCTCAAGACCCAAAATATGTATTTAAAGGACGGAAAATATTCCGACGAGAAATCTGATGGAGCGGCTGTCATTGGATGTTTTCATCTCCAGGTGGGGGCGGGATACGCCAGCTATGAAGAGGCCTTGACTGCCGCCGCCCAGTATCCCGGTGCCTTTCCGGCCTGGGTGAATGGGATCTACTCGGTCCGCATGGGGTCTTACGCCACCCGGGCCGCCGCCGAGGAGGCCAAGGCGGCCTCTCCCATCTATGTGGATGTGGCCGAGACCAGCGCCTACGGCATCAACGTCCTGGAGACCAAGACCGACGCCATCCTGTTTCAGTTTGACGGAGGAGAGAGGATGCCCTTCGTGGTCCAGCCCGGCCTGGACGAGAGTGTGAAAGCGGCTACCTGGTTCAAGGGCAACCGCTACTACGGCCGCTTCCGCTATGAACGGCGGGATGGGAACGACCTTACCGTCACCAACCTCATTGAAATGGACGACTATATCAACTGCGTCATTTCTCAGGAAATGAGCGAGGGCTGGCCTTTGGAGGCCTTGAAGGCTCAGGCGGTCTGCGCCCGGACCTACGCTGAAAGTTGCCGGAGCAAGCACAAGAAAGACGGCTTTGACCTCTGCGCCACCGTTCACTGTCAGGCTTACCCCGGTATGGGACGAACGGGAGAGAACACCGCCGCCGCCGCACTGGGGACTTCAGGCCTCCACGCCTGGTATGGGGGAGAGTTGGCTGAGACCGTCTATTTTTCCTCGGATGGTGGAGCTACCGAGAACTCGGAAAACGTGTGGTCCAAGGCCATCCCCTATCTCCGGGGAAAGACCGACCCCTACGAGGCCGCAGTGGCCGACAAGATTCCCAACTACCACTGGAGTAAATCCTTCACCAAGGCCGAGCTGGCGGAGCTTCTGCGATCCAAGGGATATCAGTGCGGCGACATCGTGGATTTTCGGGTCTCTGCCTTTTCCGACAACGGAAACGCGCACACCATCACCTTTACCGATAGTGCCGGGAAGCATTACTCCTTTTCCAAGGAGAAGGCAAAGCTCCTGCTGGGCCTGCGCTCTATGCGTTATTCGGTGTCCGGCGGCGGGCAATACTATGTGGATGACGGAGGAGCGGCCCTGGGAAGCATGAATGGGGCTTATGCCATCGGAGCGAATGGAACCGTCGCCCAGGTGGGGACCGGCTCCATGCCCTATATCATCACCGCCGGCGGTACGGAACAGCTGGCGGTGGCTGGGGACAGCTTTACCGTCACCGGTACCGGCTGGGGGCACAACGTAGGCATGAGCCAGTGGGGTGCTTATGCCATGGCTACCCAGGGGAAAAGCTTTGAAGAAATTTTAAAATTTTATTATACCGGCATTGAATTGCACTAAGGAAGGAAAAACATGCTGAAAACCTCGGATTACTACTACGACCTCCCCCAGGAGCTGATTGCCCAGACACCTCTGGAGCGGCGGGATGGCTCCCGCCTCATGACCCTGAATAAAGAAACCGGCGAGGTGGGCCACCACCATTTTTACGATCTGCCCATCTTTCTGAAGCCCGGCGACTGTCTGGTGATGAACGATTCCCGTGTCCTGCCTGCCCGCCTTATTGGCCACCGGGAAACCGGCGGGGCCTGCGAGGTCCTGCTCCTGGTGGACAAGGGAAACGATACCTGGGAGTGCCTGGTGCGCCCCGGCCGCAAGTTGCGGGAGGGAGCCAAGGTCATTTTCGGCGATGGGGAGCTTACCGCTGAGATTGCTGAGGTCCTGCCCGGCGGCAACCGTTTGGTGAGATTCCACTACCAGGGCATTTTCCTGGAGGTCCTGGAACGGTTGGGCCAGATGCCCCTGCCTCCCTACATCAAGGAGAAGCTGGAAAACCAGGAGCGGTATCAGACCGTTTACTCCCGTGAGGTGGGTTCGGCCGCCGCCCCCACTGCAGGCCTTCACTTTACAAAGGAGCTGTTGGCCCAAATCGAGGCTATGGGGGTCAAACTCTGCTACGTCACCCTCCACGTGGGGCTGGGCACCTTCCGGCCTGTAAAGGAAGAGGACCTGACACACCATGATATGCATAGTGAATACTGCGTCATTTCCCAGGAGACCGCCGACGTGATCAACGAAACGAAACGAAACGGCGGTCGGGTCATCTGCATCGGGACCACCTCCTGCCGAACCATCGAGAGCTGGGCTAAGGAGGACGGTACCATGGAGGCCGCCTCCGGTTGGACAAACATTTTCATCTATCCCGGCTACAAGTTCAAGGTGCTGGATTGTCTGGTGACAAACTTCCACCTGCCGGAGAGCACCCTGGTGATGCTGGTCTCCGCCCTGGCGGGTCGGGAGCATATCCTGAACGCCTACCAGCAGGCGGTAGAGGCGAAGTACCGCTTCTTTTCCTTCGGGGATGCGATGTTTATCTATAGCGACTGAACCGTCGCCAACAGGCGAAGCGCGAAGGAAGTAACAAATAGAAGGAGTATCTATGTTTAAAGTATTGAAGACCGAAGGCCGGGCCCGTCGGGGCCATTTTACCTGTGCCCACGGTGAAGTCCAGACCCCTGTTTTCATGAACGTGGGCACCCAAGGGGCCATCAAAGGGGCGGTGTCCGCCTTTGATTTGAAGGACATCGGCTGTCAGGTAGAGCTGTCTAACACCTACCACCTCCACCTTCGTCCCGGCGACCAGGTAGTCAAGGAGCTGGGAGGCTTGCACAAGTTCATGCGCTGGGACGGCCCTATGCTCACCGACTCCGGTGGGTTCCAGGTGTTTTCCCTCTCCGGCTTGCGAAAAATCAAAGAGGAAGGGGTCACCTTTGCCTCCCATCTGGATGGCCGCCGCATTTTTATGGGGCCTGAGGAGAGCATGACCATTCAGGCCAATCTGGGGGCAGACATCGCTATGGCCTTTGACGAGTGTGTGGAGAACCCGGCCAAATACGACTACGCCAAGGCCTCCTGTGAGCGGACCCTCCGTTGGCTGGACCGCTGTATCGAGGAACATAAGCGGCAGAAGAGCCTGCCCGACGCGGTGAACCCCAACCAGATGCTCTTCGGCATCAATCAGGGTGCCACCTTCCCCGATCTGCGGGCTTGGCACATGGCGGAGACTGCCAAGCGGGATTACTGCGACGGCTTTGCCATCGGCGGCCTGGCGGTAGGGGAGGAGACCCAGGTGATGTATGACATCATCGACGTGGTGGAGCCCCTTATGCCGAAGGACAAGCCTCGTTACCTGATGGGCGTTGGCACCCCCTCCAACATCATTGAGGCAGTGGCCCGCGGCGTGGACTTCTTCGATTGCGTGATGCCCGCCCGGAATGCCCGCCACGCTAAGCTCTACACCTGGGAGGGTGCCGTCAACATCAAGAACGAAAAGTATAAGCTGGATGACCGACCGGTGGACCCCACCTGCGATTGCCCTCTCTGCAAGAATTTCTCCCGGGCCTATCTGCGGCACCTCTTCGCCGCCGATGAGATGCTGGCCATGCGCCTGGCCGTCCTGCACAATTTGGCCTTTTACAACGAGTTGATGGCACGCATCCGCCAGGCTCTGGATGGGGAGTGCTTTGCCCAGTTCCGGGCCGAGTACAGCGAAAAATTGAGCCGGCGTATCTAAGCTTCGGCAAATTTAAAAAAGGGCTTGTCTTTTGGCAGAAAACCCAGTATAATATGTCTCGATTGTCAAATACAACTATGGAGGGAATTACCTTGGATCCTACGATTATTATGATT
>JAHHSF010000005.1 GCA_020025375.1 Oscillospiraceae bacterium
CATGGTGGACTTCGACGATGCCGGCTCCATCGGCAAGCGTTACCGCCGCCAGGATGAGATCGGCACCCCCTTCTGCATCACCGTGGACTTCCAGACCGTGGGCACCGACACCGAGGAGGCCGACCACTGCGTCACCATCCGTGACCGTGACACCATGGAACAGGTCCGTATGCCCATGGACCAGCTGGTTTCCTACATCCAGGGCAAGCTGGAGTTTTAATAGATGGAAGACCGTCTGACCGCCTGGGCTAGGAAATCCCATGATGGAAGCCGCCCCTGGCTCACTCTGACCCTCACCCTTCTCTCCGGGGTGGGGGTCGGCCTGGTTTCCCTGCTGTTGGCCCTGGGACCCTACGCCCTGAGATTGTCCAGGGGATACTTTGAGCGGCCCCTCATCCTCCTGCTCAATCTGTTGCCCCCCGTGCTCCTGGTGGCCCTGCTCCTGGCCCTAACCGGCCGGAGCCTGCTCTCCTTCCTGCTGACGGCGGGAATCGTGCTGGGCTTCTCGGTGGGCAACTACTATAAGCTCATGTTCCGGGACGACCCCCTCCTTTTTGTGGACCTTCTCCTGCTCAAGGAAGCCGGGAACATGGCGGGGAAGTACAACCTCTTCCTGGACTGGAAGCTGATCCTGGCCCTCCTCTGCGTGGCGGGGGGCGGTATGATTCTGTTCTTTTTCGCCCGGGAACGGCTGAAAAAGCGGCCCCGAATCCTTCTGGCCATCCTGGCCCTGGTTGCCACTGTCGGCCTGATCCCCGCCTACGCCAGCGATGAGGTCTACAACATCCACACCGCCTATTATGAGCGGCTGAACAACCGCTGGTCCTCCACCCAGCAGTATCTGGCCCACGGCTTTGTCTACCCCTTCCTCCACAGCATCACAGACGCGGTGGAGACGCCCCCCGAGGGCTACAACGAGGAAGAGGCCGCCGCCATGCTGTCGGGCTTTGAGGATGCCGACATCCCCGAGGGGCAGAAGGTGGACGTTATCTCCATCATGCTGGAGGCATACAACGACTTCTCCCACCTGGGGGTCCCCGGCCTGAACGAGGAGGTCTATGCCTACTGGCACCAACTGGAGAGCGAGGGAATCGCCGGCGACCTCATTACCAACATCTTCGCCGGAGGGACGGTGGACACCGAGCGGTGCTTTATCACCGGCCTCTCCGAGCTGGGCTCCTTCCGGGTCCCCACAAACTCCTACGCCTGGTACTTCCGGAATCAGGGCTACCGGGTGGAGGGGGACCATCCCTGCTTCCAGTGGTTCTACAACCGCCGGAACATCAACGAGAACCTGGGCTTTGAGGATTACCGCTTCATAGAGAACCACTACGGGACGGTGACCGGAGACCGCCCCGGTACCGATGGGGAGTTCTTCTCCTTCCTCATCCCCCACTACAAGGACTTTATCGCCAAGAGCGACCAGCCCTACTTCAACTTCTCGGTGACCTACCAGGGTCACGGCCCTTATGACGCGGAGCAACTTTGGTGGGGAGACGGCTGGGTGGACCGTGGAACCCTCTCCGAGGCGGAGTACAATATCCTAAACAACTATTTCGGCTCCATCCACAACACCAACGAGAACCTGAAGGCCCTGGTGAACACCCTGCGAGAGAGTGAACGCCCCGCCGTCCTGGTCCTCTTCGGGGACCACAATCCCTGGCTCGGGGACGGAAACAGCGTCTACCACAGCCTGGGCATCGACCTGGACTTCGGCACCGAGACCGGCTTCCGCAACTATTACAGTACCCGCTACATCATCTGGGCCAATGACGCCGCCAAGGAGGCCCTGGGCAAGGACTTTTCCGGCAGAGGACCCGCCATCGGCCCTTACTTCCTGATGAACCAGGTCTTTGAGGCCTGCGGCTGGACCGGCCCGGCCTTTCTCCAGGCCACCGATCCTGTGGCCCACCAGGTTCCGGTGGTTCACACCACCGGCCGCTATATGGAGCGGGGGGCCATCACCGATGTTCTCACCCCGGAGGGGAACGCCCTGGTCCGGGACTATAAGATCCTGCAATACTATTGGCGAAATCACTTCGCCTCCTGAATCAAGAAAGAAAGGACTGATCACAGATGGATACCAATTACCTGGCCAGTAATGCCGCCAGGGGCCGGCTCCTGGCGATGGACGCGGTCTATACCGCCGCCTCCGGCCACATTGGCGGCTCCCTGTCCGTCATGGATATCCTCACCACCCTCTATTTCCACACCATGAAGGTGGACCCCAAGAACCCCGAGGATCCTGACCGGGACCGCTTCGTCCTCTCCAAGGGACACTGCACCCCCGCCCTTTACGCCATCCTGGCCCTGAAGGGCTATTTCCCAAAGGAGGACCTGACCCTCTTCCGCTCCATTAAGGGGCACTTCTCCGGCCACCCCGACATGGTGAATGTCCCCGGCGTGGATATGTCCACCGGCTCCCTGGGCCAGGGAATTTCCGCCGCCGTTGGCATGGCCCTGGCGGGCAAGATGGACCACAAGGACTACCGGGTCTACACCGTCCTGGGCGACGGTGAGATCGAGGAGGGCCAGACCTGGGAGGCCGCTATGTCGGCCGCCAAATTTGGCCTGGACAACCTGTGCGCTGTGGTGGATGTGAACGGCCTGCAGATCGACGGCGCCACCGCCGACGTGATGCCCTCTGAGCCTCTGGACAAGAAGTATGAGGCCTTTGGCTGGCACGTCATCCACCTGGACGGTCACGACTTCGACGCGCTGGCGGCCGCCTTTGACGAGGCCAAGACCGTGAAGGGCAAGCCCACCATGCTCCTGGCCAAGACCGTGAAGGGAAAGGGGGTCTCCTTCATGGAGAACGACGCCGGCTGGCATGGCAAGGCCCCCAACGATGAGCAGTACGATAAGGCCCACAAGGAACTGGTGGACGAGCTCCGCAGATGCACCGACCGGATCGCCATGGCCTCCATGGACAACGCTATGGAGGCTCTGGAGAAGCTGGACGCCTTGTTCCCGGATGTGCCGGTAAAAGAAGCCTGGGAGGAGTTGATCTGACATGGGAGAAAAAATCGCGACCCGCGCCGCTTACGGCGACGCTCTGGTGGCTCTGGCCGACCAGTATCCTCAGCTCACCGTGCTGGATGCCGACCTGTCCGGCTCCACCATGAGCAAGGGCTTTGCCAAGGCCCATCCCGACCGCTTTTTCAATCTGGGCATCGCTGAGGCCAACATGATGGGCGTGGCCGCCGGCCTCGCCACCTGCGGCAAGAAGGTCTTTGCCTCCTCCTTCGCCATGTTTGCCGCCGGCCGGGCCTTCGAGCAGGTCCGCAACTCTATCGCCTACCCCAACCTGAACGTCACCGTGGTTGGATCCCATGGCGGCCTCTCGGTGGGCGAGGACGGCGCCACCCACCAGTGCTGTGAAGATCTGGCCATTATGCGGGCCATCCCAAATATGACGGTTCTTTGCCCCTGTGACGGTCCCGAGATGCGGGCCGCTGTGGAAGCCCTCATGAAGCATAACGGCCCCGCCTATCTGCGTATGTGCCGTCTGGCAGTGGATTCCGTCACCGATGAGACCCCCGGCTACCGCTTTGAGATCGGCCGGGGCGTCATCCTCCGGGACGGCACCGACGTGACCGTGGCCGCCACCGGACTCATGGTCCAGGCCGCCATGAAGGCCGCCGAGCTCCTGGAAAACGAGGGCATTTCGGTTCAGGTCCTGGACTTCCATACCATCAAGCCCCTGGACGGTGCCCTGCTGGAAGTGGCCGCCCGGAAGACCGGCTGCGTGGTCACCACCGAGGAGCACTCGGTGCTGGGTGGCCTGGGCGGTGCTGTGGCTGAATACCTGGCCGAGCATTTTCCCGTTCCCGTGGTCCGCCACGGCGTGAACGACCAGTTCGGCCGCTCCGGCAAGGCTCAGGAGGTGCTGGACGCTTATGGTCTCAATGCCCAGGGTGTGGTGGAGGCCGTCCGCCGTGCCCTTAAGCTGAAAAAGTAATCCACACCACAAGGGTAACTTGTGGAAAATAAAAGAGCGTTCCGCCGAAGGCGGAACGCTCTTTTTCTTTTTTATGACTTATATTTTTGGCTTTCTATCACTGCCAATTCATCACAACGGTTGTTGTATGGGTTCTCTGCGTGGCCCTTGACCCAGTGAAGGTTTACCGTGTGCCGGTCGCACAGGTCCAAAAGTTTTCCCCACAGATCCGGGTTGAGGGCGGGCTTCTTGTCACTTTTGATCCAACCCCTGGCCCGCCAGCCCTTGGCCCACCCCTTTTCCAGCCCGTCAATGACGTACTTGGAGTCGGAGTAGAGCTCCACCACACAGGGCTCCTTCAGAGCGGACAGGGCAGTGATAACCCCGGTAAGCTCCATACGGTTGTTGGTGGTTTGGGCCTCGCCGCCGGAGAGCTCCTTTTTGTGGGGCCCGTACATGAGGATGGCCCCCCAGCCCCCCGGGCCGGGGTTGCCGGAACAGGCGCCGTCAGTGTAAATGGTGACCGTTTTCATTGATTGCTCCTAATTTATAGAGTCCGTATAATTTCCTCCCGCTTGGCATCGTACTCCTCTTTGGTAATGAGTCCGGAGTCCTTGAGGTTCTTGAGCTGTTCCAGCCGCTTGGAGGCGTCAAGGCCCACGGAATCGGAGGCAGAGGGGGGAGTGGCCTCGCTCTCCCCCTCATCCTCAATGTGGATCTCGGGACCCATATATTTCTTGCCGTAGGCCTGGTAAAAATTCATGCCCGTCCCCACGGCGGCGACCAGAGTCCACAGGACTCCGAACGCCCCGAAGGTTGGAATCACCACGAACAGGCCGATCAGGACAAAGATGATACCAAACACACCACCGAAGGCGGCGTTGGACTTACTGGGCCGGTAGGTGACTCGTTTTCTGCGCCGCTCTTTCATGGTCTTTCCCCTTTGTGTTTATTCTTCAAAGTTTTCCACAGTCTCCTCGGATTCTGTGGATTCTTCCTCCTCATGGTCGGTAATGGCCAGGGAGATGACCTTGACGTTTTCGTCCACCCGCATGAGGATGACACCCTGGGTGGTACGGCTGTAAATATTCACGTCGGCCACCGCCATACGGATGATGATTCCGTCATCCGAGATCATCATCACGTCATTGCTCTCATCCACCATGGCGATGCCAACGATGCTGCCGGTCTTTTCGGTAATATTGTAGTTCTTCAGGCCGGTACCGCCACGGTTCTGAGGCTCCCCGGCGTCGCCGCGCAGATACTCCTCCACAGGGGTGCGCTTCCCGTAGCCGTTGTCAGTGACGGTGAGGAGGGTCTTACCGGCCAGGGCCACCTCGGCCCCTACCACATAGTCGTCCCCCTTTAGGCGGATGCCCCGGACGCCGGCAGCATCCCGGCCCATGGGCCGGGCGTCGGTCTCCTTGAAGCAGATAGCCATGCCATTCCTGGTCGCCATGAGGACGTTCTGCTCCCCGGAGGTGTGGAGGACGGAAATGAGCTCGTCCCCCTCCTCCAGGGTGATGCAGCGGATGCCCGCCTTGCGGGCAGTGTAGATGGTGGGCAGGGTGACCCGCTTCACGGTACCCTTCCGGGTTACCATGACCAGGTAGCTCTCGTCGTCAAACTCACTGACCTGAATCATGGCGGTGACCTTTTCTTCGGGCTCCAGGGGCAGGACGTTGACGATATTGGTGCCCTTGGCGGTCCGTCCTGCTTCGGGGATCTGATAGCCCTTCTTCCGGTGAACCCGGCCCCGGTTGGTGAAGAAGAAGATATGGTCGTGGGTAGAGGCGGTGAAGAGGGTCTTGACATAGTCCTCCTCCTTCAGGCTCTGGGCGGTAATGCCCTTGCCGCCCCGCTTCTGGGCCCGGTAGGTGGAGGCTGGCAAGCGCTTGATATACCCGGCGGCGGTAAGGGTAAAGACACACTCCTCCTCCTCGATGAGGTCCTCAATGTCAATGTCGTCCTCCGCAAAGCCAATCTCGGTCTTGCGCTCGTCGCCGTACTTGTTCCGAATTTCGGTAAGCTCCTCTTTCAGAACACCACGGAGCATCTCGTTGGAGTTCAAAAGCTGATTGTAATACTCGATCTTACCCATGAGCTCGTCAAACTCGGCCTGCAGCTTCTCCCGGTCCAGGCCCTGGAGGGCCTTCAGACGCATATCCAGGATGGCCTGAGCCTGGACCTCGTCCAGGCCAAAGCGTGCCATGAGCTTCTCCCTGGCATCGTCGTAGGCGGCCCGGATGATGCGGATGACCTCGTCGATGTTGTCCTGGGCGATGAGCAGACCCTGGAGCAGATGGGCCCGCTCCTGAGCCTTTTTCAGGTCGTACTTTGTGCGGCGGACCAGGACCTCCTCCTGAAAGGTCACGTACTCGTCCAGAATCTCCCGGAGAGTAAGGATCTTTGGCTGCTTCTGGTCGTTGACCAGGGCCAGGAGGACCACGGCGAAGGTGGTCTGCATCTGGGTCTGGGCGAAGAGGCGGTTGAGGACCACCTGGGGATTGGCATCCTTCTTCAGCTCAATGACGATACGCATGCCCTTCTTGCCGTCGGACTCGTCCCGCAGGCCAGAGATGCCCTCCAGCCGCTTATCATGGACCTGATCGGCAATGTTTTCCACAAGCCGGGACTTATTCACCTGGTAGGGCAGCTCGGTGACGATGATGCGGGTGCGATTCTGGCCGAACTCCTCCATCTCGGTGCGGGCCCGGACCCGGATATGGCCCTTGCCGGTGGCGTAGGCGGCCCGGATGCCGGAGCGGCCCATGATGATGCCACGGGTGGGAAAGTCGGGGCCTTTGATATGCTCCATCAGGTCCTCCAGGGTGGCCTCGGGGTTGTCCAAAACACAGATGGCGGCATCGATCACCTCCCGCAGATTATGGGGAGGGATGTTGGTGGTCATACCCACGGCGATGCCGGTGGAGCCGTTCACCAACAGGTTGGGGAAACGGGAAGGGAGAACGCGGGGTTCCTTCCGGCTCTCGTCGAAGTTGGGGTCCCAGTTCACGGTGTCCTTCTCGATATCCCGCAACATCTCGTTGGAGAGCTTGGACATACGGGCCTCGGTATAACGATAGGCGGCCGGGGGATCACCGTCGATGGAGCCAAAGTTACCGTGGCCGTCCACCAGGCAGTAGCGCATGGAGAAGTCCTGGCCCAGGCGGACCAGGGCATCATAGACCGACTGGTCGCCGTGCGGGTGGTACTTACCCAGCACGTCGCCCACACAGGTGGCGGACTTCTTGAAGGGCTTGTCAGAAGTCAATCCGCTCTCATACATGGAGTAGAGGATGCGGCGGTGAACAGGCTTGAGGCCGTCCCGCACGTCTGGCAGGGCACGGCCCACTATGACGCTCATGGCGTACTCGATGTAGGCGTCCTGCATCTCGTGTTCCAGGTTGATCTCGATGATTTTCTGGTCAGGGAAGGAGATGTCCTGCAGTTCTTTTTCGTTCTTAGCCATTTCCATTCCCTCCTTAGTAATCCAAATTCATGGCGCGGCTGGCATTTTGCTCAATATACTCCCGGCGGGGCTCCACCTTTTCGCCCATAAGAAGGGTAAAAATGGAATCGGCCTCCACCGCATCCTTCATGGTAATTCGCTTTAGGGTGCGGGTGCGGGGGTCCATGGTGGTCTCCCACAGCTCATGTGGGTCCATCTCGCCCAGGCCCTTAAAGCGGCTGATGTCTACCTTGGCATTGGGGTTATCCTGGCGCATCTCGGCAGAAATTTTGTCCCGCTCCGTGTCGGAAAAGGCCACCCGGGTGGTTTTGCCCCGGACCAGCTTATATAGGGGAGGAACGGCGGCGTAAACGTAGCCGTGCTCGATCAGGGGCCGCATGAATCGGAAGAAGAAGGTGAGAAGAAGGGTACGGATATGGGAGCCGTCCACGTCGGCATCGGCCATGATGACAATTTTATGATAGCGTAGCTTTTCCACATCGAACTCGCTCCCTAAGCCGGCGCCCAGGGCGGTGATGACCGGGGTGAGCTTGTCGTTGCCATAGACCTTGTCGGCCCGCGCCTTCTCCACGTTGAGCATCTTACCCCAGAGGGGCAGAATGGCCTGGAACCGGGAATCCCGGCCCTGCTTGGCGGAGCCGCCGGCGGAGTCACCCTCGACAATGTAAATCTCGGTGAGGGAGGGGTCCCGCTCATAGCAGTCGGCCAGCTTTCCGGGGAGGGTGGCCCCGTCCAGAGCGGTCTTACGGCGGATATTCTCCCGGGCGCGGCGGGCGGCCTCTCTCGCCCGGTTGGCGGTCATGGCCTTGTCCAGGATGGCCTTGCCCACGGCGGGGTTCTCCTCCAGGTACTCCGCCAGCTTGTCCATGACGATGGCATTGACCAGGGTGCGGATCTCACTGTTGCCCAGCTTGGCCTTGGTCTGACCCTCAAACTGGGCATCGGTGAGCTTCACGGAGATAATGCAGGTCAGCCCCTCCCGGCAGTCCTCGCCGGAGACCTTGTCGTCGTTTTTGAGAATGCCCATCTTTTTGCCGTAATTGTTCATCACGGTGGTAAGGGCGCGCTTGAATCCCTCCTCGTGCATGCCGCCCTCGGGGGTGTGGACGTTGTTGGCAAAGGAGAGGATGATTTCGCTGTAGCTGTCTTCGTTATACTGCATGGCAAGCTCCGCCATGGAGTCGCCCTTCTGGCCCGCCATGTAGATCACGTCGTTATGCAGGGGGGTCTTGTTGTGGTTCACGAAGGTGACAAACTCCCGGATGCCGCCCTCATAGCACATCTCGTCAGTGTGCTCCCGGCCGGGCCGGTTATCAATGGTGGAGATTTTCAGTCCGGCGTTGAGAAAGGCCTCCTCCCGCATCCGGGTGTGGAGTACGTCGTAGCTGTAAACGGTATCCTCAAACATCTCGGGGTCGGGCTTGAATACCACCTCGGTGCCGTGGAGATCGGTGTCTCCCACCACGGTCATGGGCTCGGTCACGTGGCCACGGGCAAACTTCATTTCGTAGATTTTTCCCTCTTTATGGACCCGGACCTCCAGCCACTCGGACAGGGCGTTGACCACCGAGGCACCCACGCCGTGGAGGCCGCCGGAGACCTTATAGCCGCCTCCGCCGAACTTGCCGCCGGCGTGAAGAATGGTGAATACCACCTCCAGGGCCGGCTTGCCGGTCTGTTGCTGAATATCCACTGGAATACCTCGGCCATTGTCCATGACCCGGATGATGTCCCCTTCCTCAATGGTGACACTGATTTCGCTGCAGTAGCCAGCCAGAGCCTCGTCAATGGCATTGTCCACGATCTCATAGACCAGGTGGTGCAGACCGGAGGTAGAGGTAGAGCCGATATACATTCCCGGACGCTTCCGGACAGCCTCCAACCCCTCCAGGACCTGGATCTCGGAAGCGCCGTATTCGTGCTCCACCTGGCTCTGGATCAGTTCATTTTCCTGCTCGCTCATATTGTAACCTCCTAGGTTAATTGAAAAATAACGGAACATTTATTCATAACCGCCGCCTTCCACCCGGCGAAGCAGGGTGGAGGGGGCGAGCTGAGAGAGATAGACCCTCCCATCGCACAGCACGGCGGATTTGGGCAGATCGTCGGTACAGAGGACCACCCGGCCCTCCTTCTCCGCCTGGTTGATAAAACGGGCGGCTTTTACGTTGTACGTGGTGTTGTCCAGGTCAAAGACCCCTACAATTTCCGAATAGGGGACCACCTTGTCCTGACCGAGATGAAGATACATAAAAAAATCTCCTTACTCCACGATTCTTCCGCCGTGGATTCGGAACACCCTGGCGGCAGGGGAGAAGTCCCCATGGTCGCAGGTGGTGATAAAGACCTGGCCGCCATTGATCCGGCCCAAAACGAAAGCCTGACGGCGCTCATCCAGCTCGGACAGCACGTCATCAAGAAGTAAAACCGGCCATTCCCCGGTATCGGCCTGAAATATCTCCCGGCAGGCCAGCTTGAGAGAGAGGGCAGCAGTGCGGGTCTGGCCCTGGCTGGCGTAAGTCTTGGCGGGGGTACCGTCCAGTTCCACCACCAGATCGTCCTTGTGGGGGCCGGAGAGGCACTGGCGGCTCTCCAGTTCGGCCCTTCGGTGGCTCTCCTGATGAGCCAGGAGCTGAGGCAAGATGTCCCGGGGAGGGGCCTGGGGGTCTTTGACCGTCTTTACCGTCTCATAAAAAAGACCCAAATTCTCCCGTCCGCCGGAAAAGTCCCGGTGGATGGCAGGGGCATATTCCTTCAATTTTCGCACAAAATGAGCCCGGTAATGGATGAGGATGGCCCCGGTCTGGGCCATGCGGAGAGAAAACTCATCCAGCGTATCCAGGAGGGAGGGCTTTTCCTCCCAGTCCTTCAAAATGCGGGTCTTGTGCTCATAAAGCCGCTTGTACTCCGCCAAGGCAGCGGCGTATCGGGGCCGAAGCTGACAGATGACGTCGTCCAGAAAGCGCCGTCGCTCCACCGCCCCCGCCCGGACCAGAGAGAGGTCCTCTGGGCAGAAGAGGACAGTGTTCAAAATTCCCGCCAGCTCCCCGGCGGTCTTCAGCTTCACTCCATTGGAGAACAACTGCCGCCGGCCGTTCCGGGAGAGGCGGGCCTCCAGGGTAAACTCCCGGTTCCGGGAGAGAATCTCTGTTTGGACAAAGCCATGGTCCACGCCAAATGAGATGAGCTCCCGGTCGTACCTGGCTCGGTGGCTCCGGGCGGCGGAGAGGTAGGCGATGGCCTCAAGCAGATTGGTCTTTCCCTGGGCATTCTCCCCATAGATGACATTGACTCCGGGAGCAAAGTCGGCCTCCAGGTTGGTATAATTGCGGAAAAAGTCCAGGGTTATCCCTTTGACAATCACTGGACCACCAGCTTCACGCCGTCCAGCTCCACCACGTCGCCAGGCCGAATTTTCTTGCCCCGCATGGTGCAGACCTCGCCGTTGACGCTGACATCTCCGGCCTGAATGGCCTCTTTGGCCTCTCCCCCCGTCTCACAGACAGCGGCAAACTTCAAAAGGGAATCCAATTTAATAAATTCTGTGGTTATATGGATGCTCTGTTCCTGCATATTCTTATTCACCCGCCTTCAGCCGCACAGGGAGGACCATATAAATAAAGTTCTCTTCTCCCTCGGCGGGGAAAATGACGCAGGGGGCCACGCCGGTAGTCATCTCCAGACGGACCTTGTCTGCGGGGGCCGCCTTCAGGGCATCCATGAGGTATTTGTTGTTGAAGCCTATCTCCAGATTGTTGCCGTTTCCGGCAATGGGACACTGGTCGGAAGCATCACCGATCGCGGTCTTGGTAGTGATGTCCAGGACTCCGTCCCCAAACTTACAGCGCAGAGGACTCTTCAACTTGTCACTGATGATGAGGGAAACACGGTCCATGGAAGAGAGCAGGGCGCGGGTCTCTCCCTCCACATGAATGGTGTTGTTCTTGGGGATGGCGTTGCGGTAGGCCAGGAACTCCCCTTCCAGACGGCGGGAGATCAGAATGGTATCCCCCATATTGAAAAGGATGTGGCGCTGTCCCTTGGTGATCTGGGCATATTCCTCGGAATCACCGCAGATTTTCTCCACCTCGGTAAGGGCTGCGCCGGGGACCACAAAGGAAAAGGCCTCCCCCTTCTTTTCTAAAATCTCCTCCTTGCGGAGGGCCAGGCGGTAGCCGTCCACCGCCACCATGGTGAGGGCGTTCTCCTCAATCTCAAAGAGGGAGCCGGTGTGGACGGGGCGGCTCTCATTGGTGGAGACCGCAAAGATGGTCTGCCGAATCATGGCGCCAAGCTTGTCCCGGGAAATAGAGAAGCAGTCGGAGTCGGATTCCACCTCCGGGAGGGAGGGAAACTCGGCAGGATCGGTGGCCAGGATGTTGAATTCGCTCATGCCACATTTAATATTCACGGTGTAGTTCTCCGAAGAGAATACCACCACATCGTCGGGCAACTTTCGGACGATATCTCCAAACAGCCGGGAGGAGAGGACCAGGGCTCCGTGCTCAGTTATCTCGGCATCCAAAGCGGTTCGAATCCCTGTTTCCAAATTATACCCAGTGAGACGAAGATTATCTCCGGCCTCCAGAAGAATGCCTTCCAGGGCGGGGATGGAGCTTTTGGGTGCCACAGCCCGGCTGGCCGTGGAAATGGCCGAGAGAAGCAGAGCCTTTTCGCAGGAAAATTTCATTTGGGTTACCTCCTGTTAATGGTGGTCCTTCTCCCTTTGTCAACCGGTCGGGTCGTGAGAGAGAATCCCGGTTTCGGTCGCTTTTAGGAGAGGAAGGATTTATTTATATACAGTAAACGCAGTAGGGGGCCGGGAAATGTGGAAAAGGGAGGATTCCTGTTGAAGTACAAGGGGTGCGGCATCAACAGGGGGTGTGGAAGAATCCACAGGAATTTCCACAGGGGGAAAATCAGGCGATTCAGTTTCCACAGTATTCAATCCACTTTCCACAAAACTATGTGGAAAACCTCGTTTTTACCTGTTCGCCGTCGGCGGACATTTTTAGAATAAAAAACAGAAAAAACGAAAGAATATACGGCGGCTCAAACCCGGCGATTACAAACTGTATTACACAATGGCATCATTCGTATCGGGCATTCACGTTGGTGGTGATGTCCTTGATAATCTCGCCCAGTTCCAAATCGATTTTCATGGTATTTTCCATCTTTTTGATGGAGCTGTGAACGGTGCCGTGGTCCCGGTTGCCAAATTCCTGACCAATCTCCTTTAGGGAGAGGGAGGTCATGCGGCGGATGAGGTACATGGCCACCTGCCGGGCCTGAAGAATCTTTCCTCCCCGGCTCTGGCCCCGGAGGGCCTCATCCTCAATGGAGTAGAACTTACAGACCTCCTCGATAATGACCTCGGCGGAGGGGAGAATGTCGCTCTTGTCCCGCAAAATATCCCGGACAGCCCGGGTGACGGTGTCCACGTCCACGTCCTCCCCCAGGAGGGACTGGAAGGCCAGAATCTTATTTACGGTGCCCTCCAGCTGGCGGACGTTGGCGGTAATGTTTTCAGCCACGTATTTGAGCACCGGATCGGGAAGCTCCAGACCCATCCGGATGGCCTTGTTCTTTATGATGGCGATTCGGGTCTCATAGTCGGGGGGGTCGATCTTGGCCAGCAGGCCCCAGCCGAAGCGGGTCTCCAGACGCTCATCCAGGCGAAGCATCTCCTTTGGGGGACGGTCGGCGGTAAAGACAATCTGTTTTTTGGCGTCCCGGAGGGTGTTGAAGGTGTGAAACATCTCCTCTTGCGTAGACTCCCGGCCGGCGATGAACTGCACGTCGTCCATGAGGAAGAGGTCGGCGTTGCGGTACTTCTCATGAAACTGGGCCTGGGTCCGGTCCCGGATGGCCTGGATCAGCTCATTGGTAAAGGAGTCTCCCTTGATGTAGACGATACGGTAATCGGGATGCTGGCGGTGGACCTCATGGGCGATGGCATACATGAGGTGGGTCTTGCCCAGGCCGGACTCGCCCCAGATAAAGAGGGGGTTATATCCATAGCCCGGAGCCTCGGCTACCGCCCGGGCGGCCGCGTGGGCGAATTTGTTGGAGGAGCCCACCACGAAACGGTCGAAGGTGTAGTCCTCACTGCCGGGAAGGAAGCTGCTGGGCTTGGTCTCCACCGAGCGCTTTGCCTCCTCCTCGTCTACCACCTTTACCTCAAAATCCACCGAAAAAAGCTCCCGCAGGGCCTTCTGGATGGCGGGCAGGTAGCGGGAGGTGATGATGTCCCGCTTAAAATCGGAGGGAGAACAGAGGATGAAGGTGTTTTCATCCAGGGCCACGGCCCGGGCGTCTCCGAACCAGGTCTCAATGGTGGTGGAGGTCATGTCGGCCTCCATCAGGGATAAGATTTTTGTCCAAACTTCACTTGAGACGTTCATAAGAACCCTCCCAAAACTCATTTTAATTCATCATATTAGTATATCAAAAAAAGCCCTTTGAAGCAAGGAGAAAAGGGGGGCTTTCCCGCACAATTCTTTTGTATAATAGTATAGGCACCCAAAAGAGGGTGGGAATGGCAGAATGAGAGAAAAATAGTGGTTTGTGGTTTTATTGACCACAAGATATGGGAAACCATTGGAAAAAGGACATTTTTCCGAAAAAGAAGGTTGACAGTTCCTATTTTCATCAGCTATAATACCATTTGCATCTTCCTGCGCGGAGGATGGTTTTCAGGAAACCGCAAGGGAACCCCCTTGTTGTGGACGGGCGAAAGCCCGGAATTGCCTTATTAGGAGGTGTCAACATGGTTCGTACCTATCAGCCCAAGAAGCGTCATCGCTCCAAGGTCCACGGTTTTCGCAGCCGCATGGCCACCAGCAATGGCCGTAAGGTTCTGGCTCGCCGCCGTGCGAAGGGCCGCGCTCGTCTGTGCCTGTAAGCTGGGTTACAACAAAATGATGACCGGGGAAGGAGCTGTCTCCTTCTTTTGGTAGACCGGGGCGGGGGAGTTTTCCTTACGCCCTTGTGTCGCATACGGAGAATTTTGAAAAAGGAGCGGGAATTTGTGAAGCACACCGTTTCCCTCAAATTCAATCACGTTTTTCAGCGCCTGTACCGGAAGGGAGCGTCGGCGGTGTCTCCCAATCTGGCGGTCTATGTCCGCCGGAACGGGGGAAAGACCAGCCGGCTGGGTCTCACGGTGGGAACCAAGCTGGGCAAAGCGGTGGTCCGTAACCGGACCCGCCGCCGCTTGCGGGAGGTCTACCGCACCAATGAGGACAAGCTCCTGCCCGGGTACGATGTGGTGGTGGTGGCCAGGGTTCGGGCTGCCCACAGCCCGTACAAGGCGCTGGAGCGGGACTTTCTCCGTTTGGCGGACAGGCTGGGGATCCTGTCCGGGGAGACACCGGAATGAAGCAGGTCCTGCTGGCTTTGATCCGGTTTTACCGGACCAATATCTCCCCACACCGGCCGCCCTGTTGCCGTTTTATTCCCACCTGCTCGGCCTACGCCATGGAGGCGGTGGAGAAGTACGGCGTGTGCAAGGGCGGCTGGCTGGCTGTGAAGAGAATCTTTAAATGCAATCCCCTTCACAGGCAGAAAAGCATCGTTTATGACCCAGTGCCCTAGGTAGGGCGCACTTTTTCCGGCGGACCGGCGGCAGTCCTTTCGTGCCGCTACGCCAAACAAAAGATGGAGGCGCAACTATGGATATTATTCTCAAACCCTTTGCCTGGCTGTTGCTGTTGTTCTATAACCTGGTGGACAACTACGGCATTGCCCTGTTCCTCTTCGCCATTCTGGTGAAGGTCATCCTCTTTCCCCTTTCTCTGAAAGGCAAGCGGAGCATGATTCAGATGAATCTGCTCTCCGGCAAGATGCAGAAGCTCCAGAAGCAGTATGGCGCTGACAAAGAGCGCTACAACATGGAGATTCAGAAGCTTTATGAAAAGGAGAAGGTCAACCCCATGGGCGGCTGCCTGTGGTCCATGCTCCCTCTGGCCATCCTGATTCCCCTGTATAACATCATTCGTGAGCCCCTCAAGTATCTGATGGGCCTGAACAAGGATCAGATTTTGGCTGTGGCCAACGTCCTTAATTGGGAAAAGGTGGCCCTGGAGATGGGTTGGATTCAAGAGGCCGCCACATACACCACCGGTGCTTACAACGAGCTTTTCCTGGCCTCCCTTATCAACGAAGGCAACCTGGCTTCGGTCCAGGCCGCCGTGGGCGAGGGGGCCAGGGTCCTGGCCATGAACTTCAACTTCCTGGGCATGGACCTGTCCCAGGTCCCCACCTGGAAGTTTTGGTCCAACGGCCTGGATTGGACCACCATCGGCCTGTTCCTGCTGGTCATTGTCTCCGCCGCGACCGGCCTGGTTTTCTCTAAAATCATGCAGAAAACCAACAATGTAAACAACCAGGCCAATAATGCGCAGGCCGCCAGGACCAACAAGATGATGATGTGGATGAGTCCCCTCATGTCCCTGTGGATTGGCTTCATGATGCCCGGTCTGCTCTGCGTGTACTGGATTGCCAACAACCTGCTTTCTATGGCCCAGGAGTTCATCTGCGGAAAGATGCTGAAGAAGGACTACGAGGAGGCCGCCCGCCAGCAGGCCGAGAACGAGGCCCGGGAAAAGGAAGAGGAAAAGCAGCGTAAGCGCGAGGCCGCCGAGCGCCGTGCCCGGGAGAAGGAAGAGGCCAAGAAGAACAAGAAGGCCGCCCCCAAGAAGGACGACGCCTCCAAGCAGGAACGGGCCGTGGCCGAGGTCAGCCGCGTGGGTATGCGGAACTACGCCCGCGGCCGGGCTTATGACCCCGACCGCTTCGGTGGCGTGACCCCCTACCGTGACCCCTCCGCTGTGGATGAGGCCGCCATCGAGGCCGCCCTCGCCGCCAAGGAGGAGAAGGCTGAGGAGGCTGCCGCTGTGGAGAAGCCTGTGGAGGCTATGCCCAAGGAGACTATGGCTGTGGAGACCGTTGAGACCGTTGAGGCAGCCGATGTGGCGGAGACCGAAGCTGTCGAAGAAAAACCCGAGCAGGAGTAAGGAGGAGAACGGCAATGCTGAAATATATCGAGACCACTGGAAAAAACGAGGAAGAGGCCGTCGCCGCCGCCCTCCAAAAGCTGGGAATGGACCGGGACGACGTTTCTGTGGAGATTCTGGAGCGGGCCAAGTCTGGTTTTCTGGGCATTGGCGGTACCCCTGCCAAGGTGAAGGTGACCTATGAGGTCCCCGACGAATCCGTGGCTGCCCCCGTGGAGGACCCCACCCCCGTGGTGGAGAAAACTTCCGCCGTGGAAGAGAAGAAGGAGGAGGTCGCGCCCTCCCCTGTGGCCGATGTTCAGCCCGATGGGGAAGTGAAGGAGAAGATCGAGTCCTTCCTCAGCGGTCTGATGAACCATATGTTCGTGACTGCCGAGGTGAAGGTCCGTATGGACCCGGAGGGTACTTATGAGGTGGAGCTGGTGGGTGAGAATCTGGGGGCCCTTATCGGCCGCCGGGGAGAGACCCTGGATGCCATCCAGCAACTCACCAGCTACTCGGTGAACCGGGGCCGCTCCAAGCGGGTCCGCATCCGCGTGGACACGGAGAACTACCGTGCAAAGCGGGAGGAGGCCCTTGTCCGTCTGGCCAACAAGGTGGCTGGGAAGGTGGTCAAGTACCGCCGGAACGTGACCCTGGAGCCCATGAACGCTTACGAGCGCCATGTCATCCATACCGCCCTGCAGGATGTGCCCGATGTTACCACCTACTCGGTGGGCACCGAGCCCAACCGACGCACCGTGGTGGCCTACGGGAAGGACTAAGAGAATAGCGAAGACCGGCAGGGCAGTCCCTGCCGGTCTTTTTTCGAAGGGAAGGCTTTGAAAAAAATTCCTTTCCAAACCGGGAAGAATAGAGTATAATAGGATAAATACCGATGTGGTATTTATGTGTGTAAAGGTATTCTCATTGCTATAGACAAGGGGGAAGTATGATGAAACTTGTCATTGCCATCATCAACCACGACGACGCCAATACTGTGACCCGGTTCCTGACCAAAAAGGGCTTTTCCTCCACCAAACTGGCTACCACCGGCGGCTTTCTCATGGCCGGTAACGTGACCATTCTCATCGGTGTGGACGAGGAGAAGGTTCAGACCGTCATCGATATTATCCGGGAGTGCTCCCACAGCAGGAAGCAGATGATCCCCACCACCACCGAAATGAGCTATGGGTACTACCCCAGTATGCCGGTGGAGGTCACCGTGGGCGGTGCCACCATTTTCGTGGTGGATATTGAGCGGTTCGAGCGTGTCTGACCGATTGGACCCTGTGGGACTGGCACGCCGTCTGGGGGCGGCGGGCCGGCTTTCTCACGCCTATTTGATAACCGGCCCCGATGGGTCCGGCAAGCACGACCTGGCTTTGGCTCTGGCCTCTGCCCTGGTGTGCCAGGGGGAGGAGAAGCCCTGCGGCCACTGTCCCCACTGTAAAAAGGTGATCGCAGGCATCCACCCCGACGTAGTCACGGTGTGCCCGCCAGAGGGCAAGCGGGACATCCTGGTGGACCAGATTCGCCAGATGCGTGCCGACGTTTACGTCCGGCCTAACGAAGCCGCCAGAAAGATATACCTCATTGATCCGGCCTCCGCGTTAAACCCCAACGCCCAGAACGCCCTGCTCAAAGTCCTGGAGGAGGGTCCGGCCTACGCGGCCTTTTTACTCCTGTCAGAAGCGGCGGGGAATCTTCTCCCCACCATCCGCTCCCGGTGTGAGGAGCTTTCCCTCACTCCGCCCCCCAGGGAGGAGGAAGGGGAGAACCAGGAGGCCGCCGCCCTGGCAGAACTTTTGCTCTCCGGGAAGGAGGGGCCCCTCATGACCAGGTGTGTGGCCCTGGAAAAGCTGGACCGGGAAGGATTGCAGGATCTGCTGAATGGGACCATCCTGTGTCTGGAGCGGCGGATGCGGACCGAGCCCGCCATCCGGCCCGTGGGGATGGAGACTGTGGAGCTTTTAAAGACCCTCTGCCAGGCCGCCCAGTTCAACGTGGGTGTGGGCCATCTGGCCGGCTGGCTGTGTGCCGGGCATTTTTCCACAAACTAAGGCAGTTCTGTGGAAAACAATTTGAAAAGAACCCCCTATAAGGAGAAAAATATGACCGAAATTATAAGCGTCCGGTTCAAGCCGGGCGGAAAAGCCTACTTTTTTGACCCCGTGGGCAACCAGGTCAAAACCGGTGACGGCGTGATTCTGGAGACCTCCCGGGGGGTGGAGTACGGCGAGTGCGTCAAGGGCAACATGGAGGTGGAGGACGATCAGGTGGTCCAGCCTCTTCGGCCCATGATCCGTATTGCTACCGACAAGGACAAGGAGACTGTGGAAAAAAACCGAGCCAAGGAGAAGGAGGCCTTCTCCATCTGCCAGCAGAAGATCGCCCAGCACAAGCTGGACATGAAGCTGGTGGAGGTGGAGTACAGCTTCGACGGGAGCAAGATCCTCTTCTACTTCACCTCGGAAAACCGGGTGGATTTCCGGGCTCTGGTGAAGGAACTGGCCTCTATTTTCCACTCCCGTATCGAGTTGCGCCAAATCGGCGTGCGGGACGAGGCAAAGATGATGGGCGGTCTTGGCATCTGCGGAAAGCCCTTTTGTTGCAGTCAGTTTTTGGACGAGTTCCAGCCTGTTTCCATCAAAATGGCCAAGACCCAGAACCTTTCCCTCAACCCCACCAAGATCTCCGGCACCTGCGGGCGGCTCATGTGTTGCCTCAAGTACGAGCAGGAGGCCTATGAGGACGCGGTAAAGCGTTGCCCCAAGCAGGAGTCCTTTGTGGAGACCCCGGACGGAGTTGGTACTGTGTCCGCGGTAAACCTGTTGCGGGAGACCGTGAAAGTCCGCTTGGAGGAGACCCCCGAGGCCCCAAAGACCTTCCACACCTGCGAGATCTGTGTGGTCCGTAATGGCAAGGGCAAGCGGCCTGAGAACTATGTGGCGCCCCCCAAGTCCGAGCTGGAAAAGCTTCGAAAGGTGACTCCCAAGGAGGAGGAGCCAGGTGCGGCCCTCTCCCGGCGACTGGATGCCGTTCTTGGAGCTGCCGACCAGAAGGAAGTCAAGCCAGCCTCCCGCCGCCGTCCCGATTCCCGTCCCGGCGAGGGAAAGCAGGAGGGAAAGAAGCAGGAGAATAAACCCTATCAGGCTCCCAAGAGTGGCCAGGAGGGGAAGCAAGCTCAAAGACCACAGGCCCAGAAGGCCAAGCCCCCTAAGGGCCAACAGGCCCCCAAGGCTGAGGGGCAGAGCGGGGAGAACAAAAACCGCTATCGGACCCGCCGCCGCCATCGCGGCCCACGCCCCCCGAAAAAAGAGGGCGGCGCACCCAAGAGTGAATAAGAAAAAGGCTGGGCCAGTCATGTGACTGGCCCAGCCTTTTTAGTATATCATTTCTTTCTATATGAATTTTTATCGGTGTGCAAAACCTGTTGTTTTCTTCATTCCAATCACTCCGTCTGTAACGTCTATCTGTTAGGATAATCAAAATAGGTCTGATACCTTGTATTCGGTTTAAAAGGTTAATAGGAATTATTCAAGAGAACACTGCATCCTCTTGATTTGTTCTGTAACCTTTTGCCACGGTCAGTTGTATTATATGTGAAAGATCTTTCTCACAACACAAGGAGCAAGCATATGAAAATAGTTGTGCAGGACTTAGCAGAAGCCTATAGCGAAAATCTCTTTACGGTCGCCCTCAATGTCTGCAAAAATCCTCAGGACGCTGAGGATGTAGTTCAGGATACCTTTCTTGCCTATCTCACCAATGGAAAAGAGTTTGAATCACAGGAACATATCCGGGCCTGGTTGATCCGTGTGGCCATCAATAAAGCTCACAATAAAACCAAAACTTTCTGGCGAAAAAATATAGGAGCCTTGGAAGATTATATGGCATCTGTAAATTTTCCTTCACAGGAAGCCTCAGAACTTTTTGAAGCGGTTATGGGGTTGCCGGAAAAATATCGGATCATCATTCATCTCTTCTACTATGAGGACTATTCGGTAAAAGAGATCAGCGAAATTCTGAAGCTGTCTCCCGGAAATGTGAAGGTTCGGCTTACAAGAGGCAGGGAAGCACTTCGGAACATCTTAAAGGAGGAGTGGGAGGATGAACAATAAAGAGAAATACAAACAGGCGTTTTCGTGTGTAAAGCCAAGCGACGATTTTTTGATGGAGGTATTGGAAATGAAAAGTCAAAAAAACCATGCTTATGGCAAAAAAATTGTGGCAACCGTAGCGGCCTGCGTTTTGGTGGTAGGAAGTGCAGTCACAGCCTACGCTGCCAATTTGGGGGGAATCCAGCGAACGATGCAGCTGTGGCTCCATGGTGACCAGACTCAAGTAACGATGGAATTCAGGGAAGACGGAAGTTACCATATGGAGTATACGGATGAAGCTGGAGAACTTCACCAGCAGAGTGGCGGCGGTGCAGCCTTCGACCAGTTTGGAAACGAACGGCCATTAACAGAGGAAGAACTTCTGGAAGAACTCATGGCCCCCGATTTCTATCAAAATGAAGAAGGAAGATCCATCATCGCATGGGGAAATCAGGTGCTGGACATTACGGATGAATTTGTTGACGGTGTATGCTATGTGAAACTTGTGAATGGCGATGAAATCCGCTATATTACGGCGATGGAAGGGCAAGGATATTCTATGAGTCCCAATAAGTTCTTAGATCCTTGATTCTTTTCATATGCATGTTACAGGGATGGCCGAGGTTTTTAGTCTCGACCATCCCTGTTTTCATTCTGCCAGATAGAAGAAGCTGGCAGGCGGCTCTTCCGAAACACAGCCGCCTGCCACAGGAACAAATCTTAAATTGTTAGGGTCGCACAAAATGTCCCCATGGA
>JAHHSF010000050.1 GCA_020025375.1 Oscillospiraceae bacterium
TCTCCCTCCTGACCCAAGTGGTGGGCCGGGCGGGACGGGGGACCAAAACGGGCCGGGCGGTCATCCAGACCTGGACGCCGGAAAATGAAGTTATCACACTGGCTTCCCGGCAGGATTACGACGCTTTTTACGAGCAGGAGATCATCCTGCGGCAGATGAGAGGGTGCCCGCCCTTTTCCAGCCTCTTTGTGCTCACCGCCTCCGGGCTGGAGGAGACCGCCGTCCTTCACGCCTGCCAGCGCTTGCGGCAGGGCCTGGAGAGCATTTTACGGCAACCGGAGTGGGAAAATATGCGCACGGCGGTCTTTGGACCGGCGGCGGCGGCCGTAGCAAAAGTAAACAACCGCTACCGTTACCGCCTGACCCTTAGCGCTCCCAATACCAAGCAGACCAGGGCCCTGGTTGCCTATTTGGTTCGGGCGGCGCAAAATGACAAGGAGAACCGGGGTGTGTCGGTCTTTGCCGATGTGGACCCCTTGGACTAGAAAGGAAGATGTGAAATGGCGATCAGAACGATTTTGACCATGGACGACCCCGCGCTGGGGAAAAAGTGCCGCCCTGTGACCGAGTTTGACGGAAAACTGGCCGATCTGCTGGATGATATGAAGGAGACCTTGGCCGTTGCCAATGGCGTAGGTCTGGCCGGTCCCCAGATCGGTATCCTACGCCGGGTGGCCATCGTCTTGGATGCCAAAGACAACGCCATCGAGCTGGTGAACCCCGAGATTTTGGAGCAGAGCGGGGAGCAGACAGGCCTGGAGGGCTGTCTCTCCGTCCCCGGCCGGTACGGCACTGTCACCCGCCCCGACCATGTGAAGGTACGGGCTCAGGACCGGCACGGCAACTTCTTTGAGGTGGAAGGGGAGGCTGTCACCGCCCGTTGCTTCTGCCATGAGATTGAGCATCTGGACGGCCATATATTTGTAGAGCATGTTATCGGTCCCCTGTACACCACCGAGGAGCTGGACCAGATCATGAGTGAAGGCGAGGGTTAAATATGAGAATCTTGTTCATGGGGACCCCCTCCTTCGCTGTCCCTTCCCTGGAGGCCCTTGTCCGTGCGGGCCACGATATCTGCGGCGTGTTCTCACAACCCGATAAGCCGAAAAACAGGGGGATGAAGCTGCTACCAACTCCTGTAAAGGAATGTGCCCTGTCGCATAATATTCCGGTTTTTCAGCCCACAAAGTTGCGGGATGGTACGGCCCTGGCCCAGATTCAGAAATTGAAGCCCGAGCTGATTGTTGTGGCGGCCTATGGCCGAATCCTGCCAGACGACATTCTGAATTTCCCCTCCAAGGGATGCATCAACGTCCACTCCTCTCTGCTTCCCAAGTATCGGGGGGCGGCCCCCATCAACTGGGCCATCCTGAACGGAGACGAAGAAACCGGCGTGACCATCATGCACATGGCCGCCGAGTTGGATGCCGGCGACATCATCTTGCAGGGGGCTACTCACATCGACCCCAGGGAGACGGCGGAGGCGCTTACTGCCCGGTTGGCCGAGCTGGGCGCCACTCTGATTATTGAAGCGGTGGCCCAGATTGAAGCGGGAACTGCCGTCCGGACTCCTCAGGAGCACGACAAGCACACCCTGGCCCCCATGCTCTCCAAGGCCCTGTCCCCCATGGACTTCAATCGCACCGCATGGGAGCTGAACTGTCAAGTAAGAGGCCTTTATCCCTGGCCTGCCGCTGTAACCGAACTGGACGGGGTTCGGTGCAAGGTGCTGGCCACCACCGTTTGCGACGAGACCACTGGGAAACCGGCGGGGACTGTTCTGCAGGCGGACAAGAACGGCCTGAAGCTGGCCTGTGGCGGCGGTACCGTGCTGAAGCTGGACCAGATTCAGCCAGATGGCAAAAAGGGGATGGCGGCCACCGCGTTCTTGGCTGGCCATCCCATCAAAGTGAATTGATTCATAACATAGAGAGGAGGTGTCCGCCATGGATGCCAGAGAAGTTGCCCTTTTGACCCTCTTCGCCTGTGAGAAACAGGGGGCGTGGTCGGACGGATACCTCAAAAAAGCCATCCGGGAAGCGGGACTGGACCCCAGGGACGGGGCTTTCGCTACCCGGCTTTGCGCCGGGGTACTTCAAAACCGGATGCTTATCGACTTTTATCTAGACCGATTTTCTACCGTGGAGCGGGCCAAAATGGAGGCAAAAGTTCTCCTGGCCCTCCGCCTGGGGGTTTACCAGATGCTCTTTTTGGACAGAGTTCCCGTGAGCGCGGCGGTGAACACCTCGGTGAATCTGGCCCGGAAATACGCCAAAAATCCGAAATCTGTCGGGTTGGTGAACGGCATCCTGCGTGGGATCTCCCGCAATCTGGAGGACCTGCCCCAGCCCCGAGGAGAGCTGGCCGAGCGACTCGCCATCCAGTACAGCCACCCCCAGTGGCTGGTGGAGGAGTTTTTGGCCCAGCTTGGTCCGGAGGAAAGCGAGGCCTTGCTCCGGGCAGACAATGAGCCCCCCGCCATTTACGCCCAGGCCAACCCCTTGAAGACCAGCCAGGAGGAGCTGGCCGCACGCTGGACTGCGGAAGGGGTGAGGTGGGAAGCCCATCCCTGGCTCCCCGGCTGTTTTCTGCTCAGTGGTACCGGGGATTTGGAAAAGCTCCCCTCTTTCCGGGAGGGACTCTTCACCGTTCAGGACCCGGCGGCCCGGCTCTCGGTGCTCGCTACCGGTGCCAAACCCGGTATGCGGGTATTGGATGTCTGTGCCGCCCCCGGCGGTAAGTCCTTTGCCGTGGCTCAGATCATGAAAAACAAGGGAGAGGTTCTTTCCTGCGACATTCATCCCCACAAGCAGACCCTCATTGAGAAGGGGGCGGAGCGCCTTGGTATTACTTGCCTCACCGCCCAGACCCAGGACGGCAAGGCCTTCCGCCCCGAGTGGGAGGAGGCCTTTGACCTGGTCATTGCCGATGTGCCCTGCTCCGGTCTGGGAGTCATCCGAAAGAAGCCCGATATCCGTTATAAGGATCCGGCTCCACTGGAGGGGCTTTCCAAGGTCCAGCAAGCCATCCTGGAAAATGTTGCCCGCTATGTGAAGCCGGGCGGGGCTCTGCTTTATTCTACCTGCACCGTTCTGAGACGGGAAAATGAGGCGGTCGTCTCCGAGTTTCTATGCAAGTGGAATAACTTTACTATTGAGCATTTCCAACTCCCTGATCCCATTGGTGAGGTAAAAAGTGGAATGCTTACCCTGTGGCCTCAGCGCCATGGGACCGATGGCTTTTTTATTGCTAAACTGAGAAAGAAGGACCGGACTTGACCGATATTAAATCTATGACCCAGGAGGAAATGGCAGCTCTGCTCACCGAACTGGGGGAGCCAAAGTTCCGGGCCAAGCAGGTCTTTTCCTGGCTGCACAAAGGGGTGCGCTCCTTTGATGAGATGGGAAATCTGCCCAAAGCCCTGCGGGCCAAGCTGGGAGATACCTGCCAGCTCACCCCGCCAACGGTGGAGCGGAAGCAGGTGTCCACTCAGGACGGCACCATCAAATACCTCTGGCGGCTGGCTGACGGCAACTGCATCGAGACCGTGCTCATGCGCTACGAGCATGGAAACACCGTCTGTATCTCCTGTCAGGTAGGGTGCCGGATGGGGTGCGTTTTCTGCGCCTCCACCTTGGCTGGGAAGGTGCGGGATCTGACCCCCGGAGAGATGCTGGACCAGGTTCTCTTTACCCAGGTGGATTCAGGCGCCCCCATCTCCAACATCGTTCTCATGGGAATTGGGGAGCCGCTGGACAATTTTGACACCGTGATGCGCTTTCTGGAACTGGTCAACCACCCAGATGGCCTGAACATCGGGATGCGTCATATCTCCCTGTCTACCTGCGGCCTGGTCGAAAAAATTGACAAATTGGCCGAGTATCGGTTACAATTAACTTTATCTGTTTCCCTCCATGCCCCTGACAATGAGACCAGAAGCCGGCTGATGCCGGTGAACCGGTCCTATTCGGTGGAGGAGGTCTTTGCCGCCTGTAAGCGCTATTTTGAGAAGACGGGGCGGCGTATTTCCTATGAATATTCCATGATCGACGGAGTCAACGACAGCGACGAGCAAGCCGATTTGCTGGCTCAGCGGCTGAAAACTGCCCCCGGTCATGTCAACCTGATCGGACTCAACGAAGTGGAGGAAAGCCCCCTCAAGCCAAGCCGTCGGATTCGGCAGTTCCAAAAGCGGCTGGAGAGCCATGGCGTGACCGTTACCGTCCGGCGGAAGTTGGGCGGCGACATCGACGCCTCCTGCGGCCAGCTTCGGCGGAAGGCCATGCGGGAAGATTGAGCGTGGGGCAGCCTCCTGGAAAGGTTTGATGGATATGCAAACATGGGCCATCACGGACCGCGGCGCGGTTCGACAACAGAATCAAGACAGCTTTTCCATTCTTCAGCCAGAGGATGGACACAGCTGTGTCCTGGTCTGCGACGGGATGGGCGGGGCCAAGGCGGGCAATATCGCCAGCCATCTGGCGGTGGAGGCCTTTTTGACCGTCCTCCAACAACAGGCACCCCAGGATTGGGGGCAGGACCCTCACGAACTGTTGACCCGTTGCGTGGAGGGGGCCAACCAGGCAGTCTTCCAGCGGTCCATCCACGATTCCGACTGTACCGGAATGGGGACCACCATGGTGGCCGCTCTGGTGCTGGAGGACCAGGCCCATGTCCTCAATGTGGGGGACAGCCGGGCCTATCTTATCCGGGAGAGTGAGGGCATCCAGCGTATCACCCGGGACCACTCGGTGGTGGAGGCCTTGGTCAGCCGGGGAGAGCTCTCTCAGGAGGCCGCCCGCTTTCATCCACAGAAGAACCTTATTACCAGGGCACTGGGTGCGGAAGCCCGCGTCAAGTGCGACTTGTACGATCTGACCCTTCAGCCTGGGGACTTCCTTCTTCTGTGTTCCGATGGCTTAAGCAATCAGATGGACGACCAGGAAATCTCCTACGAGGTACTGCACGGCGGGCCGGCGGAGACTTGCTGTGAAAGACTACTTCAACTGGCCATGAGCCGCGGCGCGCCTGACAATGTTACGGTCGTGCTGTTTCAAAAGTAAAAGAGAGGAGATTTACCATGGAAGATCTTTACATCGGTAAATTACTCGACAACCGATATGAGATTCTCGAGCAGATCGGCTCCGGGGGCATGGCAGTGGTCTATAAGGCCAAGTGCCACCGCCTCAATCGGCTGGTTGCATTGAAGATATTGAAACCTGACCTGGCCCAGGACGCGGAGTTCCGCCGTCGGTTTCACGACGAGTCCCAGGCTGTCGCCATGCTGTCCCACCCCAATATCGTGGCGGTCTACGACGTATCCAAGTCCTCCGACCTGGAATACATTGTTATGGAGCTTATTGACGGTATCACCCTCAAGCAGTATATGCAACGGAAGGGGGAGGCACTGAACTGGCGGGAGGCCCTACACTTCATCACCCAGATCGTGAGGGCCCTGGGCCACGCCCACAGCCGGGGCATCATCCACCGGGATATCAAGCCCCAGAATATTATGGTCCTGCGGGATGGGAGCGTGAAGGTGGCCGACTTCGGCATCGCGCGGCTCACCTCGGCTCATCAGGCCACCTTGACCCAGGAGGCTCTTGGCTCGGTCCACTACATCTCGCCGGAACAGGCGAAGGGGAGCCGCATCGATGCCCGAAGCGATCTCTATTCCGCCGGCGTGGTCCTCTACGAGATGCTCACCGGCCGCCTGCCCTTTGAGGGGGATTCCCTGGTCTCGGTGGCGATCCAGCATATCAGCTCCATTCCCCTGGCTCCCCGGGAGTTGAATCCTGAGGTGCCGGAGGCGTTGGAGGCTATTACCATGAAGGCCATGGCCCCCAATATGGACCATCGGTACCTGGATGCGGATGAGATGCTCCGGGATCTGGAGGAATTCCGCAAGAACCCCAATATTAACTTCGACTACTCCCTGGAGGATCTTTCCACCAGGGAAGAGCCGGATGAGCCTACCCGCGCCATCCCCCAGTTTTCAGGAGCCGCCGGTGCTACCGTCAGGAGTAGCCATCCGCCCAGAGGAGGAGAAAAACCGGAGGAGGCGTTTGAGGAGGAATACGATACGGAACGCAGACAAAAGAGAAAAAGTAATCTGGGCCCCATTCTGATGGGGGTCGGAGCCCTTCTTATCTTCTTTATCGGCATTGGCTATTTCCTGTGGGTCACCTTCCTCAGCGGTCTTTTTGTGCCCACCACCCAGTACGAGGTACCCCAGCTGGAGGGCCGGATGCTGGAAGAGGTCATGGCGGATACTACGGTCACCGACATCTTTACCATCGTCCAGGGAAGTATCGTAGAGGATACCGACGCCCCGGCTGGGGAGATTCTCAGCCAGACCCCTGAATTTGGGGAGAAGCGGAAGGCCGGCGACCTGACCATCACCGTGGAGGTGAGTGCCGGTCCTGCCACCATGGAGATGAGCGACCTGTTCAACAAGGAGTACCGGGAGGCTCTGCTGGAGATTCAGCGTCTGGGCCTGAAGGCCGATACCCCGGACTATGTACCCTCTGAGACCGTGGCCCGGGGGTATGTGATTTCCTTTACCCCCCAAAAGGGGACTCTCGTAGTACCTGGGGACACCGTTCATCTCATCATCAGCACCGGTCCCGAGGAAAAGAATACCACGGTGGTGGACTTTACCGGGAAGGATCTGGAAGAGGCAAAGAAGATGCTTCTCGACAATAAGCTCACCCTTGGGGAAATCGAGCTGGTGGAAGATATGAGCCTTCCCGGCACCGTCTTGAAGCAAGAGCCCCTTGCCGGGAGCGAGGTCCTGGAAGGAAGCGTGGTCAAGCTGACCGTAAGCAAGGGACCGGAGGATTCTCCCGAATTTACCCCGCCTCCCAACCAGTCAGTTACACCCCAGCCAACCCCCAGTCAGGCTGGTGAGACCCAGGTTCCGCCTTCTGTAGAGCCTGCCAAACCTCCTGTGCTTCCCAGCCCATCTCCCACGCCCAACTTTAAGAGCGTCCCTGTGGATCTGGGCGGCGGCGAGGGAACCGTCCAGGTGACCATTACGGTGGGTGGTGCCTCGGCCTATGACAATGTGGCCGGCCGAAACCTGGGGACCGTCAACATTACTGTGCCCGGTGTGGGCGTCCAGGAGGTCAAAATCTACCTGGACGGCATCCTGGTGGATACCCGCACCGTGGATTTTTCCGCTTGATATGGCGGAGGGAATCATTTTGAAAGCCCTCAGCGGCTTCTACTATGTGGACCCTGGCGATGGACAGGTGGTCATCTGCCGGGCCAGAGGGAAATTCCGCCACCAGAAGATCTCCCCTCTGGTAGGGGATCGGGTGGTCTACACTCAGACGGAGAGCGGGGAAGGGGCCCTGGATGAGATTTTCCCCCGGCGGAATGAATTTCGCCGTCCTGCGGTGGCCAACATCGACCAGCTGGTCATCATTGGTTCCGGCGCTATCCCAAAGACCGACCCTTTTCTCATCGACCGGGTGGTCTCCATTGCCGAAGGAAAGGGATGCGAGAGCATCATCTGCCTGAATAAGTGTGATCTGGACCGGGCTGATGAACTTTATGAGACTTACCACCGGGCCGGTTTCCGCACCCTGCGGGTCAGCGCAGAGACCGGAGCGGGAATTGACGAGCTAAGAGACCTCATGGTCGGAAAGGTATCTGCCTTTACAGGAAATTCTGGCGTGGGGAAATCCAGCATTTTGAATGCTCTGGAATCCGGCATCGCCATTCCGGTTGGGGAGGTTAGCCAGAAGTTAGGCCGTGGTCGGCACACCACCCGGCACGTGGAGCTTTTCCGCTTGTCCAATGGCGCCATCGTGGCCGACACCCCCGGCTTCTCTTCCTTCGATGTGGAGGAGGATGAGCAGGTGGGGCGTAAAGAGACCCTGGCAGCCACTTTCCGTGAATTTGCACCATATGTAAACCGTTGCTACTTTACAGGCTGCACGCACCGAAAGGAGAAGGGATGCGCCCTTCTGGAGGCTCTGGCCGAAGGAAAGATTGCTCCCAGCCGCCACGCCAGCTACGTTCGCCTATATGACCAGGCCGAGCAGATTAAGGACTGGCAACGGAAATGACCAAGGATAAAAATACCGCATATACTGGTTTGAACGCCGGTATATGCGGTATTTTTTTGTTGGGAGGTTTTAGAATGAAAATCGTGGTGGTCAAGTCTCCAAAAATGCTCTGCGGCCTGTTATTGAAGCTGTTTCGGATGAGATAGGCATAATGAAGGAGTCCTATTCATAGTATCGCTTAGAACGTTCAACGATAAGGAGAGGGATACTATGGAACTGGAACTCAACCGCACGGAGCTGTCCGGCTTCGATACTGCCGTGGACACCACATTATTTTCCGAAGAGACCCTGGAATGTATCGTGCCCGACGCCTGCCCGGATGTCCTGCGAATTCTGGACACCCAAGGGCTGGTCTGTGTCAAGTCTAAGGAGGCGGGGGAGGGCCGGGTAGAGCTGCGGGGCGTGA
>JAHHSF010000051.1 GCA_020025375.1 Oscillospiraceae bacterium
GTTGGTTAGAACGCCGGCCTGTCACGCCGGAGGTCGAGGGTTCAAGTCCCTTCCGCGTCGCCATTTGCTGCTATAGCTCAGTCGGTAGAGCGCATCCTTGGTAAGGATGAGGTCCCCAGTTCAAATCTGGGTAGCAGCTCCATAAAACACCCTGAAAGTTTTGCTTTCAGGGTGTTTTGCTTTGTATTGTGCTGTAATAGCGTATAAAGGACTGTGGGTCAAATGGGAGAAGGGTTAAGGGGTACAACCTCACCCACGGTGAGAATGCCGTCCTGGACCGAGAACTTTACGTTCAGACCTGCGAAGTCCAGGCCGTAAACCCGGCCGCCGTCCTTCTGATAGGAGGGCCGGGGGTCGTGGGCCAGGATGCCTGTGAGGGCGGCCTGCTTCTCCTCCGGCACCAGGGCCAAAAGGTGGGGGGGAAAGTCTACCTCCAGGGTCTTGCCTCCGTCGGGGCCGGCAAAGCCCCCCGTGGCCTCGGGATGGCAGTCCGTATAGGGCAGATAGGGCTTTACATCGAAGATGGGGGTGCCGTCCATGAGGTCAGCCCCCGCCACCCGGAGGACCGGGCCGAGGTCCGGGTGCTGCTCCACCCCCAGCAGGCGGACTGAGGACAGGCCGATGGCGTTGGGCCGGAAGGGGGAGCGGGTGGCAAAGACCCCCATGCGGGCATTCCCTCCCAAGCGGGGTGGGCGCACCGTGGGGGACCAGGTCTCCCGGACGGCCTCGGAGAACTGCCAGATGAGCCAGATATGGCTGAACCCCTCCAGCCCTCGGAGGGCATCTGAATTGCGGTATTCGGGCTCAAAGACAACCAGGGCCTCTAGCTCCTCTACCAGGCCGCTCTGCCGGGGAATGCCGAACTTTCCCGCAAAATCGCTGTGGGCGCGGGCAATGATGTGAAGAGGGGGAACGGACATGGGGAAGACCTCCTGACAATGGGTTTGTCTGTATTGTACCTTGCCGCCCGGAAAAAAGCAATGTCTCCGGCGGAACGAGGCGAAAAAGCGGTTCCTTTTTCCACAGGACTATGATATACTGTGGAAAACAAAGGGAGGATGGAAGTATGGTACATATCTATTGCGGCGACGGAAAGGGAAAGACTACCTGCGGCATGGGCCTGGCCCTCCGGTCGGCGGGCCGGGGAAACAGGGTGGTCATCGCCCAGTTTTTGAAGGACGGAAACACTGGGGAACGCCTTGCCTGGGAAAAGCATCCCAACGTGACCCTGCTCCCCGTCCCAGAAAAGTTGAAATTCGTCTTTTCCATGACCGAGGCGGAGAAGGCGGAGACCAGGGCCTTTATGACCGGCCTCTTCGACCAGGCCGTCGGGCTGGTGCGGAGCGGGCAGTGTGACCTCCTGCTCCTGGACGAGATGTGCTCCGCCGTCACCACTGGCATGGTGCCTCTGGAAAAGGTCACCGCCTTCCTGGATGAGAAGCCGGTGGCCGAGATCATCCTCACCGGCCGGGATCCGGAGCCCGCCCTTCAGGAGCGAGCCGACTATATCACCGAGATGCGGAAAATAAAACACCCCTTTGACCAGGGGACTCCCGCCCGTAAAGGCGTTGAGTGGTGACGATGGGAAAGACCCCGCCTTTTTCGGCGGGGTCTTTTTTATTAAAGAACAATGTTATGTGACAGTTTTCTTGATAAATCAATGGAACCCGGCCTTTACAAGCTGGAAGATAATGTGATAAAATAAGAAAAGAGTTTTTCAAAGAGAGGAGATACCGGTTCGTGGAGGAATTGCGGGAACTAAAAGAGCGGCTGGAACAGGAGCGGCCGGTGGACTGGACCGAGATGCCCGACATCGCCCTGTATATGGACCAGGTGATCTCCTACCTGCCCCGGCAACACATCCGGTTTGAGGAGGGGGAGAGCCTCACCTCGGCCATGGTGAACAACTATATCAAGGAGGGGCTGTTGCCCCGGGCTGACGGGAAGCGGTACAGCCGCACCCACTTGGGTTACCTTACTGCCATCAGTGCCCTGAAGCAGGTGCTATCGGTGCGGGACATGGGAGCCCTCATCGGCGCGGGGGAGGACGGACACACCCCGGAAGAGCTCTACGCCGCCTTTCAGCGGGAGCTGGACCGCGCCTTGACCGACACGGCGGAACGCGTCCCGGAAGACCTGCCCCTGGAAGATCTGCCCCGCCTGGCTCTGGCCCTGGCGGTGCGAAGCTACGCCGACCGGCTGGCCTGCCAGCGAATCATTGACCTGATTCGGCCAGCGGCCACGGAGAAAAAGAAGAAAAAGTGAGGCTGTTTCCAATGAGTGAATTTGTTATTGTCACCGATTCCGCCGCCGACCTGCCCGACCAGCTGGTGCAGGAAATGGGGGTTACGGTGCTCCCCCTGCGCTTTACCTTTGAGGATGGGACCTATGAGGACCACCCCGACCGCCGGGCCATGCCCATCGAGGAATTTTACGACCGCTTGCGGGAGGGCCAGATGGCAACTACCTCGGCGGTGAACGTGGGGGACTACCACGACGTGTTGACCCCGATTTTGAAAGAGGGCAAGGACCTTCTTATCCTGGCCTTCTCCTCCGGCCTGTCCACCACCTACCAGTCGGCGGCCATTGCCGCCGGAGAGCTTTCTGAGGAATTCCCGGAGCGGAAAATTTATGCGGTAGATACCCTCTGCGCTTCTATGGGCGAGGGCCTCATCGTGTGGAAGGCCTGGCAGATGAAGCAGGCGGGCAAGACCATGGAGGAAATTCGGGACTGGGTGGAAGAGAATAAGCTCCATTTCATCCACTGGGTGGCGGTCAATGACCTGAATCACCTGAAGCGGGGGGGCCGCATCTCGGCCACCACTGCCTTCGTGGGCGGGATGCTCTCCATCAAGCCCATCATCCATCTGGACGACGAGGGCAAGCTCATCAACGTGGCCAAGGCCCGGGGGCGGATGCCCTCTCTGAACTATGTGGTGGATAAGCTGGTGGAGCTGGCCGAGCCCAAGGAGGGCCAGACCGTTTTTATCAGCCACAGCGACTGTCTGGACAACGCCCAGTACGTGGGGGAGAAGCTGAAGGAAAAGGGACTGGCCGAGCGGGTGGAGTACAGCTTCATCGGCCCTGTCATCGGTGCCCACACCGGCCCCGGCACCGTGGCCGTTTTCTGTATGGGAACGGAGCGCTGAGATGGACGAGAAATGGCTTGAGATCGCGGTGGATACCACTGCCGAGCAGATGGACACGCTGGCGGCCAAGCTCACCATGAACGGGGTCACCGGCCTGGTTCTGGAGGATGAGGCCGACTTTAAGACCTTCCTGGAGCAGAACCGCCAGTATTGGGACTATGTGGACGACGACCTTCTGGAGACCATGAAGGGGGTCTGCCGGGTGAAGTTCTACGTCCCAGACAGCGCCGACGGCGAGGTCCAGCGCAAGGAGTGGATGCGGGGGATTGATGCCCCCTATACCGTCGCCCCCCTGGGGGAGAACGACTGGGCCACCAGCTGGCAGAAGTACTATAAGCCCCTGGCCGTGGGCGAGAAGCTCTATATCGTCCCCGAGTGGGAGCGGGAGAAGACCCCAAGCGAGGGCAAGACCCCGGTCTATTTGAACCCCGGGCTCACCTTCGGTACCGGCGCTCATGCCTCCACACAGCTCTGCCTGGGCGGGCTGGAGGAGGTGCTCCGGGCGGGGGACACCGTCCTGGACCTGGGGTGCGGGAGCGGCATCCTCTCTATCGCCGCCTTGGTTTTGGGGGCCGATCACGCCGTGGGAGTAGATATTGACCCCAAGGCGGTGGACGTGGCCTATGAGAACGCCGCGCTCAACGGTATCGGCAAGGACCGTTATACCGTCCGGGCGGGGGACGTTCTTTCCGACAAGATCCTGGTGGCTGAGCTGGGGCAGGAGAAGTACCAGGTGGTGCTGGCGAACATCGTGGCCGATGTCATTATTCCCCTGGCTCCCAGGGCGGTGGAACTCATGGCCGCTGACGGCTGGTTCCTCTGCTCCGGCATTATCGACACCCGTGCCGATGATGTCAAGGCCGCTTTGGAGAAAGCGGGTATGACCGGCATCCAAAAGCGGGAGCGGAACGGCTGGGTGTCCTACCTGGCCAGAAAAGCGTAAACAAAAAGCGGGGAGCACGGCTCCTCGCTTTTTTCTGTCACGTGTCCTTTTGCAAATTTTCCCGCACTATGGTAAAATAGTAACCGACTGACATATAAAGGAGGTGGGCCCATGGCAAAGGCCACGGTACAAAAAGCGGTCTTTCCCGCCGGGCGGCGGGTGCTGGCGGTGAGCGACATCCATGGCAACCTGGCCTTTCTGAAGGGCCTGCTGGGAAAAGTAAAGTTTTCCCGGGACGATATCCTTGTCCTGGTGGGAGATTTGCTGGAAAAGGGACCGGAAAGCCTGGCGACCCTCCGGTACTGTATGAAGCTGGGTGAGACCCACACCGTCTACGCAGTCTGCGGGAATTGTGACGATCTGCTCCGCCGCTATCTGGACTCCCACGGGGAGCGGGACGAAAGCTTCTTTCGTTTTTACTACGAGACCTGGCGGGAGAAGAGCCTGCTGGCCCAGATGGCCGCCGAGGCCGGCCTCCCCCTACGGGGGCCGGAGGACCTGGAAGCGGTGCGGCGGGAGTTCCCAAAGCGATTTCCCAGGGAAGTGGCCTATCTCCGGGCCATGCCTACCATTTTGGAGACGGAGGACTGCTTCTTTGTCCACGGAGGCATTCCCCGGGAGGACCGGCTGGAGGAGCTGGAAGCCTGGGCCTGCATGAAAAACGACGACTTTTTGGGCCAGGGACTTTCCTTCTCCAAGTGGGTGGTGGTGGGCCATTGGCCGGTGACCCTCTACCATGCCGACATCCCCTCCGCGGCGCCGATCATTCTGCCCGAGCGGAGGATTGCCAGCATCGACGGCGGTTGCGTCCTTAAAGTAGACGGCCAGCTCAACGCCCTCATTCTGGCCGACGGGGGCCGGGGAGAGCTATCCTGGCTGGCCTATGACGGCCTGCCCGTGATGGTGGCCGGGGCGGACCAGGCGGCTTCGGAAGACTCTGTCAACATCCGCTGGGGCCGGGACGAGGTGGAGGTTTTGGAGGAGGGGCCGGAGCTTACCCTCTGCCGCCATGTGGAGACCGGGCGGGTCCTGCCCATTCTGAACGACTACCTCCACGCCCGGAAAGGGACTGTCCGGTGCGAGGATTCCACCGATTACCGCCTGCCGGTGACAGCTGGGGAGCGCTTGGCGGTGGTCCGCCGCCTGTCCGACCGGGCCCTGGTGAAGAAAAAGGGGGTCACAGGCTGGTATTTCGGCCCTTTGGTATAGGAAGATTTTGTGGTTTTTGATCCGCCGGGGCACCAGATACAGGAGAACAAAAAAAGTTAGGAAAAACCTTGACTTACCAGTGCTTCGCTGATATAATTTTAAAGCCGCTTTGAATGGGTCGATGTTATCCGTAAGTGGACCCCGTGTCCCGCCCCCGACAGCGAGCCCGTAATGAAGGAGTTGAAAGTTACAATGCACGCTATTATTCTGACTGGTGGTAAGCAGTACAGAGTGACTGAGGGTGACACCCTCTTCATCGAGAAGCTGGACGTCGAGGCCGGCGACAAGATCACTTTCGATCAGGTCCTCGCCATCATTGACGGCGACGACATCACCGTGGGTGCCCCCACCGTGGCCAACGCCACCGTGGCTGCCGAGGTCGTGAAAAACGGCAAGGGTAAGAAGGTCCGCATCTTCAAGTATAACCCCAAGAAGGGTTATCGGAAGCGCCAGGGCCACCGTCAGCCCTACACCAAGGTCACCATCGGCGCCATCAAGGCCTGATGACCACTGTCACCGTTTTCTCGGAAGAGGACCGTCTGGCCGGCTTTGAAGTAAGCGGGCACAGCGGCTATGCCGAGTCGGGCGCGGATATTGTCTGCGCCGCCGTCACCTCCGCTGTCCGCCTCGTGGAGTGTACCCTCAACGATGTGCTGGGCCTGCAGGTGTCGGTCAAGGTGAGAGAGAAGGATGCGTCCGTCCATCTCAAGCTCCCCGCCAACCTTGGTCCCGACCAAGACAGCCTGTGTCAGACCCTTCTGGCCGGTTTCCTGGTCCATCTTACCAGTCTGGCGGAGGAATATCCTGAAAACTTACTCGTTCTCAATATGGAGGTGTAACGATATGCTGAAAATCGGTATTCAGTTCTTCGCCCATAAGAAGGGCGTGGGCTCCACCCGTAACGGCCGTGATTCCGAGTCCAAGCGCCTCGGTGTCAAGCGCGGCGATGGTCAATTCGTCCTGGCCGGCAACATCCTGGTCCGTCAGCGGGGCACTCATATCCATCCCGGCGTCAACGTGGGCAAGGGTAGCGACGACACCCTGTTCGCCCTGAAGGACGGCAAGGTCAAGTTTGAGCGTCTGGGCAAGGACCGCAAGCAGGTCTCCATCGTGGAGATTGCCCAGTAAACCAAAAATGGGTATACTAAGGCTCCGAACGGTCCCCGTTCGGAGCCTTTTGTGTATGGAAGCATAGGTTTGACCGAAAGGAGGCGGGAATATGCCCGCATTTATTGATACCGCAAGAATCACCGTCCGCGCCGGAAACGGCGGCAACGGCGCGGTGGCCTTCCACCGGGAGAAGTATGTGGCCGCCGGCGGCCCCTCCGGCGGAGACGGCGGCAAGGGCGGCAGTGTGATTGTGGTGGTGGACAACCATATGTCCACCCTCATGGACTTCCGCTATAAGCGCAAGTACGCGGCGGAAAACGGCGCCGACGGCAGCAGCAAGCGCTGTACCGGCAAGGACGGGGAAGACCTGGTCATCAAGGTTCCCCGTGGCACTGTCATTCGGGACGCCGAGACCCGGGAAATCATCCATGATATGTCGGATGACGCCCCCTTCGTCCTGGCCCGTGGGGGCAACGGCGGCTGGGGCAACCATCATTTTGCCACCCCCACCCGGCAGGTCCCCAACTTTGCCAAGGCCGGACTGCCCGGCCAGACCCGGGACGTGCTCCTGGAGCTGAAGCTTCTGGCCGATGTGGGCCTGGTGGGCTTCCCCAACGTGGGCAAATCCACCCTCCTGTCGGTGGTCACCAAGGCCAATCCCAAGATCGCCAATTATCACTTCACGACCCTCTACCCCAACCTGGGCGTGGTCTGGGTGGAGGAGGGGGTCTCCTTCGTTATGGCCGACATCCCCGGAATCATTGAGGGGGCCGCCGAAGGCGCGGGCCTGGGGCACGACTTCCTGCGGCACATCGACCGTTGTCGCCTGCTCCTCCACATTGTGGACGTGTCGGGAAGCGAGGGCCGGGACCCCGTGGCGGACTTTGAGGCGATCAACGAGGAGCTGGCCCAGTACTCCCCCGAGCTGGCCTCCCGCAAGATGCTGGTGGTGGCCAACAAGGTGGACATCCTGGAGGATGAGAGCCTGCTGGACAAGCTTCGCGCCCATGTGGAGGCCAAGGGCTATCCCTTCTATACCATGTCCGCCGCCGCCCACATAGGGACCCGGGAGCTTATGAACACAGTGGCCGGGGAGCTGGCATCCCTGCCCCCTGTTGCGACCTACGAGGCTACCTATGTGGAGAAGCCCGTGGAGGTGGACACCTCCGCGCCTCTCAACATTGTCCACGAGGACGACACCTGGATCGTGGAGGGCCCCTGGCTTCAGCGGCTCATGGGCAACGTGAACTTTGGGGATTACGAGTCCCGGAACTGGTTTGACCGCCAGCTCCGCCAGTCCGGCCTCTTTGACCGGCTGGAGGAAATGGGCATCCAGGACGGAGACATCGTGAGTATGTATAACCTGGAGTTTGAGTACCAGCGGTAAGCGCTTGCCTGATCGTGAATAAGGACTGAAAAAGAGACGTCGGATGTCCGACGTCTCTTTTTTGTTATTTTTGCAGTTCGTCCAGCGCCGGCTGGGCGGCGGCGTAGTCGTTGGCCACCACCAGGTAGACCAGGGTGCCGCCGGCCACGGGCCGGGAGCCATGGACAGCCTTCTCCAGCTTGGCGATTTCTCCGGGCTGATAATCGGCCAGGGCCTCCATCTGGCCCTCCACACGGTTTTGGAGTGCTTCCAGGGCGGCGGCAGCGGCCTCGCTGTCCGTCACCAGGAGAAAGGTACACTCCTCGGCGGTTGCGCCGGTGGAGAGGTAGGCGGCGGTCTCGGCAATGCTGTCCGCCTCCAGACCGTACAGAACGGCCGCCACGTCGGCGTCTACCGCTTCCAGGCCATCGGAGAAGGCCCCGGTG
>JAHHSF010000052.1 GCA_020025375.1 Oscillospiraceae bacterium
TCAAACTCACGGGTGCGGAAGGTGAAGTTGCCGGGGGTGATCTCGTTGCGGAAGGCCTTGCCCACCTGACAGACACCAAAGGGGAGCTTCTTCCGGGTGGTACGCTGGATGTTGGCGAAATTCACGAAGATGCCCTGGGCGGTCTCGGGCCGCAGATAGCAGGTGGAGGAGGAGTCCTCGGTCACGCCGATGGCGGTCTTGAACATCAGGTTAAACTTACGGATGGGAGTAAAGTCGTGCTTGCCGCACACGGGGCAGACCACATCCTCATGCCCGGAGATAAAGGCGTCCATCTCGTCAAAGCTCAGGGCGTCCACGTTCACCTCGGGGTGCTCGCTCCCGATGAGCTTGTCCGCGCGGTGGCGGGCCTTACAGGCCTTACAATCCAGCAAGGGGTCGCTGAAGCCGGCCACGTGGCCGGTGGTGACCCAGGTCTGGGGGTTCATGATGATAGCGGCATCCAGCCCCACGTTATAGGGAGATTCCTGGACGAACTTTTTCAGCCAGGCGCGCTTCACGTTGTTCTTGAACTCCACGCCCAGGGGGCCGTAGTCCCAGCTGTTGGCCAGGCCGCCGTAGATCTCGCTCCCAGCAAAAACGAAGCCGCGGTTCTTGCAAAGAGCCACGATCTTATCCATGGTCTTTTCCTGTTTATTGAGCATTTTGGTGCCCTCCGTATCCGTTATAAAGTCAGTATACAATTATATACCGAAACGGTGTAAAGTCAAGGAAAACGGAACTTTGCCGCCGCCGCAGGAGTGCGCTACCTGCCCCCCCAGCACACCAATACCAAGATAGGAGACTATGGCCCCCACGGCAGAAAACTCCTCCGGTGCGCGGCCTTCGTGGACTGCGGGTTTTTCTGAACATCCAAGGAGTGATCCACACCTGGGACGTGCTCAGGCCAAAAACATCTCCACGTCCTCCATGGTGAGCCCTTTCTGGAGGGCAAGGGTCAGCCCGTAACCGATGACCTTGGAAAGGTCAGCCACACGCTCATCGATGTCCCTGGGGGTGACGAAAACCCCGCCGTCGTGGCCTTGCAGGGCCTCGGGTTCCAAGTCTCCCTTCCCGGCCTCGGCCAGAATATCGGCGGCCAAGGTGGCCCCGTCCACGACGGTGGGGACCCCCACGGCGATGACCGGCACCCCCAGGGTCTTTTCATCCAGGGCGGCCCGGGCGTTCCCCACCCCGGAGCCGGGGACGATGCCGGTATTGGCAAGCTGAATGGTAGAGCAGACCCGGCCCAGGTTCCGGGAGGCCAGGGCATCGATGGCCACCACCGCGTCGGGCTTGAGTCTCTGGCAAAGGGAGGCCACGATCTCCCCGCTCTCCACCCCCGTGGTCCCCAGCACCCCAGTGGCAATGGCGGCCACAGGGCGGAAGGCCCCAAACTGTTCAGGCAGGCTTTCCACCAGATGCCGGGTCACCAGGGTGTGCCCCGTGGCAAGGGGCCCCACCGCGTCGGGGGTGACCGACCGATTCCCCAGGCCCACCACCAGCACCGCGGCGGTGTCGGTGAGCTTGAGCAGGTCCCCCAGCTCGGCGGCCAGGGCCCTTGCTGCCCGGCCGAAGGCGTCGGCCTCCCGCCGCTTGAGGCCATCCAGGGTGAGGGTGACGTATTTCCCCACCGGCTTGTGGAGGGCCAGGGACCCGGCAGAATCCAGAATCTCCACCACATTTACCGGGTAGCCCTCCCGCTCCCGGTCCTGGCTTTTGACCCCGGAAAGGGTGCCTGCCCCTTCATACAGCTCTTTTTCCTCCATGGCAAGGTCGGTCCGGCGCTTCAGCATATCTGTTTCCTCCCTAGATATTGTATAGGTCACGGCGCTTTTCCTCTAGTTTTTGCGGTTTTTTGGGTGGTATCCAAAAAAGCAAAAAAAAGTGAAAAAAACAGTTGCAATTTTTTTTTGAAACTGTTAAAATAGATACCTGCACGGGTGCTTTGTGCCCAAATCAGGATCACAATGCTATTTGGAGGAGGTGTTTGGTTTGCCGAACATTAAGTCTGCTAAGAAGCGCGTTCTGGTCAACGAGACCAAGGCTATGCAGAACAAGGCGGCGAAATCTGCCCTGAAGACTGTCCTGAAGAAGTTTGACGCCGCCGTGGCCGAAGGCAACCGCAGCGAGGCCGATAGCGCTTACAAGGTGGCCGTCAAGGCCGTTGATAAGGCCGCTGCCAAGGGTCTGCTGCACAAGAACAACGCGGCCAACAAGAAGTCCAGCCTGACCATCAAGCTGAACAAACTGGCCTAAGTGTTTGCCAAAAAGAAACCGTCTGCTTAGGCAGACGGTTTTTCTTTTCGGCGAGAAAGGGAGACTGCCATGAAGCAACCCATTTATTCGGTCCGGCCGGTGGCCTTTGTGTTGGAGATGGTCCGGCTCTATTTCGACAAGCGGGTCTCCCGCTCCGCCGCCGAGCTGGCCTACTTCCTCATCCTGTCCTTCTTCCCCGCCCTCATCTGCGTCAACGCCCTGGTAGGCATGCTCCACCTGGACATCAACCAGGTTCTGGAGCTGGTGGATCATATCATCCCCGCCGGGGTCCAGGCCGTTCTGGCCGATTACCTGGGTTATATCGAGGGCAACCAGTCCGGCCTGCTCACGGCGGGCATCATCATGACCCTGTTTTCCGCCTCAGCGGCCTTTCGTGCCCTTATGAACATCATGGACGACCTCTATGGGCGGAAGGGCTACACCGGTCTGTGGCAGGTGGTGGCCAGCGTGGTCTACTCCGTCCTTTTCCTGGTGACCATCTATATCTCCGGGGTAGTCCTCCTCACAGGAAACTGGTTTTTCCAGCTGTTGGAGGACATTCTCCCCTTTCAGCTTCCCCAGACCAACTGGCCCTGGCTGCGGTTCGTCCTCCTTTTCTGTCTCATGCTCTTCTTTATCCTTATCATCTATCGGGTCTCCGCCCCGCCGGGAAAGCCCCGCCCTCCCCTCTTCACCGGGGCCATCCTGGCCTCCGTGGCTCTGGTGGCGGCCTCCATGATCTTTTCTTACTTCATCGGGATGTCCACCCGGTACTCCCTGGTGTACGGGTCGTTGACCTCGGTCATCATCCTCATGGTCTGGCTTTATCTCTGCGGAAATATCCTTATTTTGGGGAATGTCTTTAACTGCGTCTGGTACCGACATAAAAAGGAGAGAACAGAACATGGAAAACATTGAGATTCAACCTTTTGACCCCGCCCAGGCCGGGGAGGTCTCCGCCCTCATCGGCCGCTCCCTTCTGGAGCTGAATATCCGGGACTATCCCCGGGAGGACCTGGTGGACTTTGCGGAATATTACAACCCCGGCCATGTATTGGCCCTGTCAAAGGAGGGGCACTCCTTCGTGGCCATGGATGGGGAGACTGTGGTGGGATGCGCCTCCATCACCCCCTATGAGGAAACCCCCGGCCAGGCCGTCATCCAGGGCTTTTTCATGCTTCCTGAGTATGCCGGCAAGGGCATTGGCCGCCGTCTGCTGGAGACCCTTGAGGCCGACCCCATCTTCCGGGAGGCCGACAAGACGGTGGTTTCGGCCTCTCTCAGCGCCCATAAGTTCTATGCCAAGTTTGGCTACCGCTACCGCTGGGGGATTCCTGTCTGTGAGGAGCGGGACCATTATTGGATGGAAAAATAAGGGCGGACAGTTTCTGCGGACAATGTTGTTGCTTTGTGACAGGCCCCCTTCTGTCTCCGATGGGGTTTGGAGCGGAATGGAATGTAAAACGGATAAAAAAAGTCCCGCACTGCATAGTGCGGGACTTTCTGTTTTCTATCAGGGAAGATAGGACATAGGATTCACAGTAGTGCCGTCGATGCGGACCTCAAAGTGGCAGTGGGGGCCGGTGGAGCGGCCGGTGGAACCGGCCTTGGCGATGACCTGGCCCTGATAGACCTTGTCGCCCGCCGAGACGGTGAGACTGGAGTTGTGGCCGTAATAGGTCTTGTAGCCGTTGCCGTGGTTGATAATGACCAGGTTGCCGTAGGAGCCCTTCCAGCCGGCGAATTCCACGGTGCCGCCGTCGGAGGCCTTGATGCTCTGTCCGGTGTAGGCCTTGATGTCCAGGCCGGAGTGATAGCTGTAAGAGCCGAAGATGGACCGCCAGCCGAAGGGGGAGTTGATGCGGCCCTGGACCGGCCAGATGAAGGTGCCGGTGGGGTACCAGGAGGGGCGCTCCTTGGTGCCCACGGCGATGACCCGGGTGGTGGGCTCGGTGAGAGTCTCGCTGGTGAGGATGTTACGGGTCTCCTCCTTGCCGTTGAGGTAGGTCACATCGGCCGTTACCGAGGCGGTGCCAGGTACGCCGGCCTCAATGACGCGGCTTTCTCCCTCGTACATGGTGTCGTCAGGGACTTCCTCCACGGGGCAGGGGATCTCTTCCGTATAGGTGAGGTTATCCACGGTGCGGACCGAGAGGAAGGGGATCTCTTCCTTCACGTTGAGGAGCTGGCCGATATAGAGCCGGTTCACATTCACGTCGGGGTTGAGCTCCTCCAGCTCGGCCATGGTCATGTTGTTGTCCAGAGCGATGGCCATGAAGGTGTCGCCCTTGACCACCTCGTAAACGGTTTTGCCATTGGTGTTGGCGGTGAGGGTGGAGAGGACCTCCTCCCGGGTCTGCTCCTGACCGGCGGGCAGATACTCACTGCTCATACGGATGGGCTGGACAAAGGAGGCGGAGATCGTGTGCTCAGTCATATACTGTGCCTTGATCTCATCCAGGACAGAGTCCAGAACCGCCCGGTCGTCCACAGTACTCACCACATAGCCGTCCACAGAGAGAGTGTAGGCCTTGAAAACCTCGTCGATGCCGCTGAAGAGGTAGGTCTCGAACTCGGCCACCGGGGTCAGCCCCCCCCGCTCCGTCAGAGCGAAGTCATAGGAGACCTGGGCATCCAGCTGATAATCGTAACCAAGGATGGCGGAGGCTCTGGCCTCCACTTGCTGAACCACGTTTTCAAAAACGGCCTTGCTGCGGACGGCACCCACATCCCGCCCGTCCACGGTGACCACGTAGCTGGGGGTATACATGGCGCACACGGTGGCACTCACGCCGATTACGGCGGCGACGGCCAGAAAGGTGACGGGGCTGACCACCGGTTTACCGGCGACAGCCGAATTGATTTTGTGATAGGTGTGGGTGGACCAGGTCTGGAGCCGCTCCGCAGCCACCCCGACGGTGGCCATCAGGCGGCCGAGCCCGTCCCGCAGGGAACGGTTCCGGGTTCCCCGGCGGACATCGGCTTTGGTCTGCACGGTGCGGTACGCCGAAGGGCGCCGCACCTCTGGTTCGTGTAGGATTTCGTCCATGGGATCCCTCCTCTGGGAAACGTATCACAGCCACTGGCTGAAAAAGTCCTTTGAAACGGTAATGATTACAAATAGTTACAAAGGAAAGTATACCCGCTTTTCCTTGATACGTCAAGCCTTTTTTGGATTTTGGACCCCAAAGGGGTAACGAAAGGTTACAGACACAAGATATGGCGGTAAAATGAAAAAACACCAGCTCACATAACAAGAAAAGGGCGGCTGTGCCGAAACACAACCGCCCACACAGGAACAAATCTTAACTTGTATAGGGGTTCAGAATGTGTCCCTATGGAACGCTCCGGTTAGGTGCGCCGCTTTTGCATATAGGTTCTTACTTCAGGCCGGCAGTGATGATGGCCATGGTGTAGACCTCCTCGGCGTTACAGCCGCGGGAGAGGTCGTTGATGGGAGCATTCAGGCCCTGCAGGATGGGGCCGTAGGCGTCGAAGCCGCCCAGCCGCTGGGCAATCTTATAGCCGATGTTGCCGGACTGGATCTCGGGGAAGATGAAGGTGTTGGCCTGGCCGGCGACGGGAGAGCCCTTGCACTTGGTCTGAGCCACCACGGGGGAGAAGGCGGCGTCGAACTGGAGCTCGCCGTCGATGGGGGTGGCGGGATCGGCAGCCTTGGCCTTGGCGGTGGCGTTGCGGACCTTGTCCACGTCGTCGCCCTTGCCGGAGCCCATGGTGGAGAAGGAGAGCATGGCCACCTTGGGATCGATGTCGAAGGCACGGGCGGTCTTGGCGGTCTCCACGGCAATCTCGGCCAGCTCGTCCTCGTTGGGAGCAATGTTGATGGCACAGTCGCCGAAGGCGTAACGCTCGTTTTCGTTGTTCTGGCGGACCATGATGAAGCAGGAGGAGACGATCTTGTTGCCGGGCTTGGTCTTCACCAGCTGGAGAGCGGGACGGACGGTGTCGGCGGTGGAGTAGGTGGCGCCGCCCAGGAGGGCGTCAGCCTTGCCCATGGCCACCAGCATGGTGCCGAAGTAGTTGCCCTTGAGCAGAGCGGCCTTGCAGTCCTCGGCGGTCATCTTGCCCTTGCGGAGCTCCACCATCTTGGCGACCATGGCATCCATCTCGGGATAGGTTGCGGGGTCCAGGATCTCCACACCCTCAATGTCAAAGCCACCGGCGGCGGCGTTCTTCTTCACCTCGTCCACAGTGCCGACGAGGATGACGGACAGAAAACCGTCCTTCTTCAGCCGGGCAGTGGCTTCCAGGATGCGGGCATCGTGACCTTCGGTGAACACGATGGTGCGGGGGTTCGCCTTCAAAGTGGCGATCAGTTTCTCGAACATGGGCTTCAGCCTCCATATCATAGTAATGTAATTATATTATAATCAGTCCAGGAAAAAATCTCAACAATAAAAAAGTAGGATTTTCTTTGAACTTCTCTTTACTTTTTGTAATCTCTACACTATACTTATACACACTGTTTACAAAAAGGCGCAAGTGCTATATGGAAGGCGTGTTGGTAATGAACCCTGACTTCTCTCGTTCCCTCTCCCTGCTCCGGCAGGAGAAAGGGGTCTCTCAGCGGTCGGCGGCCAAGGACCTGGGCATCTCTCAGGCCCTCCTCTCCCACTATGAAAATGGGCTTCGTGAACCTGGCCTGGCTTTTGTCGTAAAGGCCTGCGACTATTATAATGTCTCCGCTGACTTCATACTGGGCCGTACTCTCAGCCGGGACGGCACCACCATCTTTGACGTTGACAGCCTCCCCGATGCCAGCCAGGACAGGGACAACATCCTCCACGGCAGTGTGATGGCCACCCTGTCCAAGAAGCTGTTGGCAAACTCCATCAGCGTCCTCTTCGACCTGCTGGGCAAGCTGGGCAGAAGGGATGCCATCAAGGCGGCCTCCGACTACCTGGGCCTGGCGGTCTATCAGATCTTCCGCCATCTCTACCGGGCAGACGGCACACGGAACGAGGACTTCTTCGCCCTCTCCTCCCGCTCCTTTCTCATGGGCGCTCCCCAGGCCGAGATGACCTTCTGTGAGCTGGACTATGTGGAGGCCCTGGACGAGCACGTCCGGGAGAAGGGGGAGTTCCCCAACATGGGCAACGAGGCCCTCACCCGGAACTATCCCGGCCAGTACCAGTCCCTGCTCCAGATTATCCATACCACCGGGGAGCGCATCGCCAAGCGCTCCGGCTCCAAGTGACCTTATAAACCTGATTTCCCAGGAGGTTTTATCTATGACAGACCAGTCCAAAATTCGCAACTTTTCCATCATTGCCCACATCGACCACGGCAAGTCCACCCTCTCCGACCGTCTCATAGAGGTTTGCGGCGCAGTGACCCAGCGGGAGATGTCCAGCCAGCTCCTGGACAACATGGAGCTGGAGAAGGAGCGGGGCATCACCATCAAGGCGCGGGCCGTCCGCCTCTCTTACAAGGCGGAGGATGGGGAGACCTATGAGCTTAACCTGATTGATACCCCCGGCCACGTGGACTTTAACTACGAGGTCTCCCGCTCCCTGGCCGCCTGTGAGGGGGCTGTGCTGGTGGTGGACGCGGCCCAGGGCATTGAGGCCCAGACCCTGGCCAACACCTACCTGGCCCTGGAGCACGACCTGGAGATTCGCCCCGTCCTGAACAAGATTGACCTCCCAGCGGCAGATCCCCAACGGGTCAAGGGGGAAATCGAGGACATTATCGGCCTGCCCGCCCAGGACGCGCCGGAGATTTCCGCCAAGATGGGCATCAACATCCCCGCCGTCCTGGAGGACATTGTGAAGAACGTCCCCGCCCCCAAGGGGGACCCCAACGCCCCTCTGAAGGCCCTCATTTTTGACAGCCAGTACGACCCCTACCGGGGGGTTATCGTCTACTTCCGGGTCATGGAGGGTACCCTCAGGACCGGGATGCAGGTGAAGATGAT
>JAHHSF010000053.1 GCA_020025375.1 Oscillospiraceae bacterium
GAGACCGCCCAGGGAGTGGGTAGCTCCAGCACAAGGTCGGCTCCACCCGCCAGGGCCAGGCGGGTCCGGGTCCACTTATCCACGATGGCGGCGCTCCCCCGCTGGGTCCAGTTCCCGCTCATGGCGCAGACCACGGGCAAGTCCTCTCCTAAGGCCTTCCGGGTGGCTTCTATCTGGTGCTTATGGCCCAAATGGAAGGGGTCGTATTCCGCCACAATGCCAAATGCCCCCATTTTTGCCTTCTCCTCCCTCTCGTTTTGTTGGTTTTTTTCCGATTTACGGCTTGTCCTTTTCCTAAAAATGTACTAAAATAGATATGCTTATTTTACACTTGCCACATTGAAGAATCAATGAAAATAAAAGGAGAGACGAAAAGACATGAAGATTCTTGTTATCAACGCCGGTAGCTCCTCCCTGAAGTATCAGCTCATGGACCCCGAGACCGAGGAGGTCTTTGCCAAGGGGCTGTGTGAGCGCATCGGCATTGACGGCCGCCTGACCCACAAGATCCCCGCCAGCGACGCCAAGTACGAGTTCGACATCGCCATGCCCACCCACGCCGAGGCCATTCAGGCCGTGCTGGACGCCCTGACCTCCAGCGCCCACGGCGTTATCAAGAGCATGGATGAGATCGATGCCGTCGGCCACCGCGTGGTCCACGGCGGCGAGGCCTTCGCCCACTCGGTGGTCATCGACAACACTGTCATGGCCGCTCTGGAGGCCTGCATTCCCCTGGCCCCCCTCCACAACCCCGCCAACATCACCGGCATCCGCGCCTGCCAGCAGGTCATGCCCGGCAAGCCCATGGTGGGCGTGTTCGACACCGCCTTCCATCAGTCCATGCCTCCCCGCGCCTTCATCTACGCCATCCCCTATGAGTACTACACCGAGAACCACGTCCGCCGCTACGGCTTCCACGGCACCTCCCACTACTATGTCTCCCACCGTGCCGCCGCTATGCTGGGCCGCCCCATCGAGGAGCTGAAGATTGTCACCTGCCACTTGGGCAACGGCTCCTCCGTCTGCGCCATCGACGGCGGCAAGAGCATCGAAACCTCCATGGGCTTCACCCCCCTGGACGGCCTGCCCATGGGCACCCGTTGCGGCGCCATTGACGTGTCCATCATCGAGTACCTGATGACGACCCACGACCTGTCCATCGAGGAGGTCATGGACATCCTCAACAAGAAGTCCGGCGTGCTGGGTGTCTCCGGCGTGTCCTCCGACTTCCGTGACATCGAGGCCGCCGCCGAGAAGGGCAACAAGCGCGCCCAGCTGGCCATCGATATGTTCTGCTACAAGACCACCAAGCGTATTGCCTCCGCCTCTGCCGCTATGGGCGGTATTGACGCTGTGGTCTTTACCGCCGGCGTGGGTGAGAACTCCGCCGAGCTCCGCGCCAAGATTGTGGAGAATCTGGCCTTTATGGGCATCAAGATCGACCCCGCCAAGAACAACGTCCGTGGCGTTGAGACCGACATCTCCACCGCCGACGCCACCGTCCACACCCTGCTCATCCCCACCAATGAGGAGCTGGTCATCGCTCAGGATACCGCCCGCCTGGTGGCCGGTAAGTAAGTCTCCCCTCCCCCCGACAATCGAAAACTGCCATGCCGGTCTCCCGGCATGGCAGTTTTTTTCGTTATTGGGCAATATGCTCTACGAAACGCTGGAGCATGACGGCCACCTCGACCCGGGTAGCGCCGTCCCGGGGCCGGAGGGCTCCGTTCTGGTCGCCGCCCAGGATGCCGGCTTCAGCCGCCCAGGCGAGGGCCTCCACGGCCCAATCACTGGCGGTCCCCCCGTCGGGGAAGGCGGTCAGTCCGCCCTTGGTCTCGGGGGTACCCACGTACCGCCAAAGCATGGTGGCCAGCTGTTCCCGGCTTACGGAGTCGGTGGGGGCAGCACCGTCGGAGATTCCCTTCTCCTTGGCCCAGGCAAGGCCCTCGGCGTACCACTCTGTCCCAGTGGCAACCACCTCGTCACCGGAAAGGCGGTAGAGAACGGTCATCACCATGGCCCGGTCGGTGTCCCCGCGCGGGGTAAAGTTACCCTCCCCGGTGCCGTTGAAGAGCTCGCGGCTGGTGACGAAGGCGGTAGCGGCGGCTCCCCAATGGTCAGCGGGCACATCAGCGCAGGCCTTAGTATTGTCCACCACCTTCACGGTGGCGGAGCCGGGCAAGGTGACGGTGAGCATATCCTTTCCGGGCAGGGAGGTTTTCAGAATGGTCTCCTCCCCGGTCTCGTTCACCAGGACCAGGACGGTGCCGGGACCGGCCTCTGGAGCGGGGACGGCCAGCTTTACACCGCCCTGCAGGTCCTTTACCACAGTACTGCCCGCCTTGATTTCCACGGCCACAGCCCCGTTTTCCAGTGTCTGGGCAGAGAGGGTGACATTGGCCCCCTTCCGGCTTCCCAGGTCGGCCAGGGCCTCCGGAGCAAGGGTCAGGTCGGCGGCTTCGGTCTTGAAGCGAAGAGGCAGAGCGGCTTCGGCCACGTCGGCCACCCCGGACTTGGGCAGGGTGACAGCTACCTTTTTGGCCTTTCCTGTCACCTCGGGGGCAATCACCACGGCAGCGGTCTCCCCCTTCCCGGCGGTTTTCAGAGCGTTAGCCAGGTCCTTGTCGGTGAGGGTGGCGGTAGCCACGCCGGTCTTTCCAGCCTGCACCTTGGGCTTCAGGCTCACCACCTCCCGGCCGTCCTCAGTCTCCAACTCGGGTTCCACGGGCGGGATGGGCTTTACAAAGCTCTCCTCATCCCGATCGGTGTCGGTGGTGTAGTCGGTCACATAGTACCAGACCAGATCGTCGCCGGAGGCGAGGTCCTTGCTGTCCATGCCTACGGCGGAGGCCGTTCCATTCACCATGTACTTCCATCCGGAGTTATTCCCATGGGTGAACTCCGCCAGGGTAGTCCCATTGTAGGTGATGGACTCCACATAGCCCGCGTTTTCCTCATAGGAGAAGTCGCTCTTGCTGCCCAGGACCTGGCGGAAGGCATCCCCCACAGTGGCGTCCTTGTCCACCTGGACCGTGTGCTTGGGAATCCAGGTGTCGTTGTGGGTCTTGAGGGTAAAGGTGATGGGCATGGTGTCCGAGGGTTCGGGGTCCACCGGGGGTTTGGGGTCCACAACCTCCTCGGGGGTGGCCACGGCAGGGACCTTGGTATTGGCGGTGAAATCGAAGGCATTATAGAACGCCTTGCCATTCAACCGCTCACTCATAGCGATGGCGGCCATCCAAGGCTGTCCCTCATAATTACCCGCCCCAAAGTTTGAGCCGTTGTAATGGGTCATCAAATGGTCAGCTACAGTCTTGTCATTTTTGATAAATCTGCTATCGCCTTTAATATCTATTCCCAAGGCCGTTAACGCAAGAATTACAGTAGCGTCACTGTTCACGCTATCCGTGCTACCAAAACTTCCTGTCTCGTTCTGCTGAGCCGCCAGATATTCGATTGCGGCATCGGCCATTGTCTTTGCGTCTGTGTCTGCATTGTAGTATGGTGCAAGCCCTTGTAGCACCATTCCTGTCACATCAACGCCCCATTCTGTACCCCAGCCGCCATCTTCCTGGCGGCTTTTCAGCAGTTCGATAAGATTGCTTTCCAGTGTATCCGTTCCATAGTCCCCCTGATTACAGGCCAACAAGATATAGGGCGGAATACCCAGATAGGCGTCGGGTTCTTGCCAATACAGGCTCATTTCTTCCCAGGGGATGGCTTTCAACAATTCAACTGCATTGTACTTCGTTCCGTCGGCGGCGGTGATGTCAGTGGGGTCATACCCCATGGCAGACAAACCATTGATCGCATTGGCTAAGATATTTGCGTCATCCGGCTTCTCCGCCACAGCGGCTACGGTAGCATCCACAAACTTCTGCTTGGCCGCATCCGTCACCGTTGCCTTTCCCCAGTTCTGTGCAGTATGCGCGGCATAATTGCTCCAAGCCGCGGCCCACTCCCAATTCGGAATATTACTGGTGTTCGCTCTGGCAATATTATCAGCGGCTTGGTCCAGAGTATCTTCTACGGGGGTCGGCTGAATATCGACAAGTTCCGTTGTCAATACGCCCGCATTTGGACCGTCCGGGTGCAGCATCTGAATCACTGCCAGCCCAGGCGTCGTGGGGTAAAACGTCCCGTAGCTGATACTACCAGCACCACCACATTCTATAACCGCCCAGGAAAAATCTGTAATCGTTGCGTTGGCAGGTTCAATACTTCCCGCCAGCGGGTAAGAACGTCCCGCATAAATTTTATCAGGCTTTCCACCCACAAAGGAAATGGTTCCCTCATTTGCTTTTATATACTCATTTCCGTTGACAGCGGTGGACAACTTCAGGTAGAGCTCCCGTACTTTATCCAGTTCGGAGTTACCACCCCAAATCATCGTTCCAAGAGAATCCAAGTAATATTGATAACCGTTTTCTTCAATCTTAGTTGAAATTTCGGTCTGCTTTTGTTGGGCATTCTCATATGCCGCATATAAAATGGAATACTTGGACGTTTCATCCGTATCATATCCCGCTTCTTCGTTAAAAGGGTTTCCGTCATTTTCAGACATTTTCAGTTCTGCTTCCGCCACTTTGACACGGAGCCTATCTATAAAATCAATTAAATCCAAATCATAGCCATACGTTTTGTAGGTAAAACGCGCCCGAACAGTATCCCCTGCTTTCAGTGCCGGAAGTGGATAAGTGTCGTCATCGTCATTCACAGCAATCATCCAGCCGCTTTCCGCGCCATGGGTCATACTTCCAAAATCACCGATTTTCACAATGAAGGTCCCTGTGGGGTTTTCCACAGCCAAACTGTTTTGCTCCGCCAGTCTTGTCACCAATGCGACCGGCGTATCCCCCTCTTCCAGGGGCATTGGGGTGGGCTTTACCAAATAGCTCCCGTCGATAGTTTTGGTCTCGATAGAGACCAAAACAGTCTCCGACGGTGTCTCCGCCGCCAGGGCGACGGAGGGGACCAGAGCGAACAGCATGGCCAGCGCCATCAGGAACGCCAAACATTTTTTCTTCATCGCAATGCTCCTCATACCATTTTTTATTCTGAAATGGCCTGCCCCCGCTCCGGCCGCCTCTCAAACGGCTGGAACGGGGACAGGTGCTCTCGTCAGCCAGCCGTTCCCAGTCGGCGGGCCAAAGTTCTCCCGGGCAAAACAAAAACCGCATCGCCCTCCTTCTGGAAGGCGTTGCGGTACAAAGACCAGATCACGCATCCCGGTTTCGGCAGGAGGTTTTCTGGTCCGGCACGTATCTGACTTATCCCTTTCGGGCTTCACAGTGACCGACTCGCGGGGAATTGCACCCCATTCCGTACAGATGCCCCCCTCTCCAGAAGGCATCGGACCAGCGATGTGAAATTCGATTGTCGGGAGAGGAGGTCTCTCCGCCCTTGATTGTAACACCCCTTCCTCTTTTTGTAAAGAGAATCTTTTGTCGAAATATAGAAAAGGTAAGCAGTAACATTTTGCACAAGCTAATGTTACTGCTTACCCGGGAGAGGCGTTTCTTTTCCTTTCTATTGACCCACGGGTCTCGGTTAGGTATACTAATGCTTATCAATCGTAAGAAGCCGGAGCGTAAGTGGGACTGCCAAGTTTGACGCCGCCTGAGCGTTTATGTGAAGGTCGATTGGCATTGCTGAAAGCTGGGAGGAAAGAAATGAAAAAGAATCAAACGCTGGACAGATTGCTGGAATTTGTGGTCATCACCCTGGGTGCCGTGATCGCAGCTTCAGCCATTTTCTTCTTCCTGATACCCAGTCGGCTGTCCATCGGAAGCGTGGCGGGTCTGGCCATTGTCCTTTCCCAGCTTTTGCCCCTGCCGGTGTCGGTCATCACCATGATCCTGAACGTGGTATTCCTGCTTCTGGGCTTTCTGCTTATCGGGAAGGAATTCGGCGGCAAGACGGTGTATACCTCCATCTTAATCCCCATGGTCATGGGCCTGTTGGAGAGGTGCTTTCCTAACAACCAGTCCATCATGGGGGACCCTTTTTTGGATATGCTCTGTTACAGCTTGCTGGTGAGCCTGGGAATGGCGCTTCTCTTCGTGCGCAACGCCTCCTCCGGCGGTTTGGATATCGCGGCAAAGATCCTCAATCGCTACTTCCACGTAGATCTGGGGGCGGCCATGTCCATGGTGGGAATCTGCGTGGCGCTGACTTCCGTTCTCACCGCCGACGTAAAGACCGTAATTCTCAGTGTGATCGGTACATATCTCAACGGCATCGTGGTAGACCACATGATCTTCGGGATGAACACCAAGAAGAAGGTCTGCATCTTGTCGGAAAAGTCGGAGGAGATTCGGAACTACCTCCTCCAGGAGCTCCACAGCGGTGCCACCCTGTATGAGGCCATCGGGGCTTATGACCTCCAGCCCCACCGGGAGATTGTAGCGATCGTGAATAAGGCGGAATACGGAAAGCTGGTGGGATATGTCTCCCATGTGGACCCGGAGGCCTTCATGACGGTCTATACCGTTCACGAGGCCTTCTACCGTCCCAAGGACGTATTTTTGGAAAAAAAGACGGCGGGATAAGGCAAAAAGCGGCGGGATGGACCCGCCGCTTTTTTCACCCTCCCCCACCTGCCGCATAGAATGGCGGGTAGAATGGAGGTTTTTGGAGTGGAAAACAACACCATCCGCATCGGCATGAAGGCCCCTGACTTTTCGGCGACTACCACAATGGGCGCTGTAAAGCTATCTGACTTTCAGGGGAGATGGGTCATCCTCTTTTCCCATCCGGGGGATTTCACCCCGGTTTGCACCACGGAATTCCTGGCCTTTTCCCAGGCCCAGCCGGAGTTTGAGAAGCGGAACGCCCAGCTTCTTGGCCTGAGCATCGACAGCAACCCCTCCCATCTGGCCTGGGTCTACGCCATCTATGTGGCCACGGGGGTCCAGGTGCCTTTCCCGGTCATCGCCGACCGCACCGGGGAGATCGCCCGGCTCTATGGCATGATGGCCCCGGAGATCAGCCGGCAGGAGACGGTGCGAAACGTCTTTTTCATCGACCCGGAGGGGACGATCCGGGCCATCCTGGTCTATCCCCTTACCAACGGACGGAGTATCCCGGAGATCTTGCGGCTCCTCACCGCTCTCCAGACCACCGACAGGGAAGGTGTGGTCACCCCCGCCAACTGGGAACCCGGCCAGCCAGCTCTGGTCCCGCCTCCCAAGACCTACGAGGAACTCCTGGCCCGCCAGACCGACCCCCAGGCCCAGAATTTGAAGTGCCGGGATTGGTTCTGGTGCGCCAAGCAGATGCCCGAGGCGAAGAAGTAACGCAAAGAGCGGACGGCTAAGCCGTCCGCTCTCAGATTGTCGAGAAACCCCTCCCATTTGGAGGTGTTTCTTTTACATATTGATAATACCAAACACGTTGGCGACCGAGCTGATTAGGACGATAGCAATGCAGATGGGGGCCAGGTAGCGCATAAAGAAATTATACATCTTCCGCCGCTGGAACTGGGAGGAGATGGTCACTTCCTTGGCAATGGCATCAAAGCCCACCACCCGCAGAATGAGAAAGCAGGTAGCCAGGGCGGCAATGGGCATCATCACCGAGTTGGTGAGGAAATCCAGAAAGTCCAGGACGTTCATGCCCAGGATGCTGATGAAGTCCCACGCCCCGAAGCCGTAAGCGGAGAGCGTACCCAGGACCACCATGACCACCGCCATGAATACACAGCTCTTTTTCCGGCTCCACTTCAGCTCGTCGCAGAGGGTGGAGACGCTGGTCTCCATGAGGGAGATGGAGCTGGTAAGGGCGGCCAGCAGGACCAGCAGGAAGAACATCACCCCGGCGATGGTGCCGGCCCCCATACTGGCAAAGACCTTGGGGATGGTGATAAACATGAGGGGGGGACCGGCGTTCAGGGTGGCGGGATCGCCGCCGGAAAAGGCAAACACGGCGGGGATGATCATCAGGCCGGCCAGAATGGCAATACCGGTGTCCACGATCTCCACCTGCTTGGTGGACTTCTCCAGGTCCACCTCCTTGGGGATATAAGAACCGTAAGTATACAGGATACCCA
>JAHHSF010000054.1 GCA_020025375.1 Oscillospiraceae bacterium
CGGGGCAGTCGGTCCGGGGCAGACCTGCCTCCTCCAGCTCCTTCTTCACCCGCTTGCGGATTTTCTCCTGTTCCTTTGGCGTGGGGAGGAGGAGGGAGACCCCCCGGTTATAGAGGTTCAGAGAACCCAGTGGAATGGAGGTAGCGGCCTTAATCTTCCCTCCACCGAAGCAGACCCATTCGGTGGAACCACCCCCGATGTCCAGAACCATGCCCGCATCCTGCTTCAGGCCGTAGGTAGCCCCCACATAGTCCAGTATTGCCTCTTCATAACCTGAGAGGACCCGGATGGGCATGCCAACCCGCTCCTCCAAAAGTCGGACAGCCTCGGAACTGTTGGTGATGTTCCGAAGGGAGGCGGTAGCGAAGGCCGACCGCTGCAGGATTTGTAGATCGTCCAAAATGGAACAGAACCGCAGCAGGACGTGGGCAGCCCGGTCGATTCCCTCCCGGCTCATGGCCCCTGTTCGGTCAATGTATCCGGCCAGACCGGTGGTGTCCTTGTTCTGGAAGACCGAGCGAATGGTCCCATCCTCCTCCGCTTGATAGACGATCAGACGGATCGTATTTGAGCCGATGTCGATAATGGCGTACATGGATAACCTCCAAAAAACAACGCCCGTTCGCAGGGAACAGGCGCATGGAATTTACATTTATGATACCAGACAGGGAGAATATTCCCAGACCAGTAAGGAAAAATGCGCGTAAAATTTTTGTGAATTCTTCCTATTCGCCAAAAACGCCTTCCGAATCCCGTTTGCAGGGCCGCCGAAGTGCCGGATAAAGAGCCCTTCTTTTCCCGGGGTCACCCCCGAAGCCAAAGCCAAACCAGCAGCAGAATATGCAGAGCGGTGAGCAGGGGGAACCCCACCCGAAAGTACCAGTGCTTCGTCTTATGGCGGAAGCGGAACATCCCGGCGGTGCCGCCCCAGGCGCCGCCTAACAGCGCCCAGGCGAAAAGGGTCTTTTCACTGATTCTCCGCCCATCTTTTTTTGCTCTTCTCTTGTCGAAGCCCATAAAGCAGAAGAGGACAAGTCCGGCGACGAGAAACCAAAGAAGAAAATACCTGACCATCAAAATCTCCGTTTCCGCTGTAAGCGAATATCCTCGCCGTAAAAGCGAAGAATCTGGTACTCCCCATCCAGCCGGGAGCCAACCTGGACGGAATACCGCCGCCGCAGATCCTCCATGGTCAGGTTGGTGGAGATGACAGTCCGCTTCCCGGTCTGAAGCCGGGTGTTCACCAGGGTATAGAGGGCGGACTGGACGAAGGGAGTGGTCAGCTCGCTGCCCAGGTCATCCAAAATCAGCAGGTCACAGCCCAGGTATTTTCGGGTCTCGTCCCGGGCCACACGCCCATCCTCGCTGTCCCGGGAAAATTTCTGTTCCTCAAACCGGGCAAAGATGCTGGACGCACTGTCATAGACCACGGAAAACCCGTTTTCCGACACGGTGCGGGCGATGCAGGCGGAGAGGAAGGTCTTGCCCAGGCCGGGAGCCCCGGTAAAGAGAAGGTTGTCAAAGTAGAAAGAACCGAATTTCTGGGCATAATGGCGGCAGACGTCATAGATAAATTCCATGTTCTCCCGGGGGGAGTGGTTCTCGCCGGGCCAAAGCTCCTCAGAGTACCAGTCGATGGAGAAGGTGTCAAAGGACTGCTCACCCAGGTCCAGGAGCTTGGAAAGCTCCTTAATCTGCTCCTGGGTGCAGAGGACCTTCAGGCAGTCACACATTTTGGCCCCCTGCCAGCCGCTGTCCCCGCACTTTGGGCAGGCGGGCTTATCGTCCAGAATGTCGGCGGGGTAGCCCAGGCCCACCAGAATGTCCTCCCGCTCCGCTTGGAGGGAGAGGTTCTTTTCCTTCAGCACCCTGATGGCGGGAGCCGGGTCGGTGCCGTCCCGGAGGGAGGCGGTCACGATATCCAAAATGGTGCGGCGGAGCTGGCGGTCGATCTCGGCCACCCGGGGGGCCTTGGCATAGACCTCCCGCTCCTTCCGGGCCAGAGCCGCGCTCCGGGCCTTCTTCTCTTCCTCCAGCCGGGCGGTGGCCCGCCGGAGCACATTGGCGTCGTAAGACATCAGACCTTACCCCCTTCCTTGGAAAGTTCTCGTTCCATAAAGGCGCGCATCCGCTCCATATCCTCCCTGGCCCGCAGGTCGGCCTCGCCCGCCTTGCTGGGGGCGGGGGAGGGGGCGTTCTGGGTGCGGACGGGCCCCTTGCCCTTCAGGCCGTCCCCTGCCTCCACCTGGGCCACGGTGTGGAGCCCCGCAGCGTGCCAGTTCTTCAAAATAGAGTTCATATAGGCCCAGTTCAGGCCCCCCTTGCGGAGGACGGTGCGCTCGAAGGCCAGGGCGATGGCCTCGTCCTCGAAGCCCCAATCCACCCAGGCGGTGAGATACTTCCGCTCCCCCTCCACGGCGGCTCGGCCATGGATACCCAGCAGGGGGAGAAGGCGGTTTTCCCGCTCCAGCAGGACCTCCTTACGCTTTAAGTAGGCATCGGCGGCTTCAGCGGTATCCGCCCCCGCCCGGCTCCAGAGGTAGGCTTCCCGCTTGATCTGAGCCATGCGGGGCCGACGGCCGGGACCGTATTTCTCCTCGGTCTGGCGAACGCAATGGTAAATGAGCATGAGAATGACCTCGGGCGGCAGGGCCAGATGATCATAGATGGTGTAGAGCATTTTCAGGTCGGCGGTGGAAAGGACCTTCCCCAGGCTCTTCTGGGCCTCCTCCACCAGCAGGGGGAAGGGCGAGTCCCCGTCCTCCAGCTCCCTGGCGATGTCCCCGGCGGTGTACTGGGGCGGCTCGTCGTTTTCCAGCTTCTCCCTGGGGGCGGGGGGCGCGTCCTTATCCACCATCCCCAGCCTCTCCAAGGTCTTCCAGGCCAGAAAGACCCGCTCCTCGGTCCAGCCTAAGGCCTTGCGGGCGCTGTTCCGGTCCCCTCCGTCGGCACGGAGCAGGCACAGATAGAGCAGGGCGGCGTCTCCCTCTCCAGCGGAGAGGAGGCGGTCAACGGCTTCGGCGCTCAGGGCAATGACGGCTCCTGGCAACAATCCGGGACTTACGGGCATAGGCTCCCCTCCTTTCTCTCGCCATTTTACACGAAAAATCGCCGTTCGTAAACAAGAAATCCAAAGACTGCTGAGAAAGCCCGGAAAAGCGCAAAAATTTGCAGAAATTTATTTTTATCTTTGGTCGCTTGTGCTATAATGTATTGTGAATAAGAATTTTTCGAGGAGGGTTTCCCATGAGCAACCGAATCGCAGTGACCATCGACGGTCGGGAATACACCATCATCGCCGCCGAAGAGGCCGAGTACGTCCAGAAGGTGGCCGCCCACGTGGATAGCCAGATCAAGACCGTCATTGAAGGGAGCCGGGTCTCCTCCGTGGACGGGGCCACCCTGGCCGCCATGAACATTGCCGACCAGTATTTCCGGGAGATGCAGGCCTCCGAGAACCTGCGCCGCCAGCTCAAAGAGTATCTGGAAGAGGGCGCCAAGCAGAAGTTGGAGATCTCCGAGCTGAAGCGGGAGATTTTCAAGCTCCAGAACAAAAAGTAACACAGGGGAAGGGCTCGCTCCCCTCACACGGAGGATGGGCAGGCCCATCCTCCGTCTTTTGCTGTGCCATCCTTACACTATCCTCCGGGAGGTCATTTCATGTTGGAACTGCTCGCCCCCGCCGGGTCCACCGAGGCCGTCGCCGCCGCGGTCCAGTCCGGCGCCGACGCCGTCTATCTGGGATATGGGGACTTCAACGCCCGCCGCAACGCCAAAAACTTCTCCCCGGAGGAGTTTGAGGCGGCGGTGGCCTATTGTCATCTGCGGGGAGCCAAGGTCTATCTGACCCTGAATACCCTGCTCACCGACCGGGAGCTCCCCAAGGCCGCCCAGGTGGTCGCTCACGCCGCCCAGGTAGGGGTGGACGCCATTCTCATCCAGGACTTCGGCGTCCTGCGGATGCTGAAGCAGGTGGCCCCCGGGGTCCCGGTCCACGGCTCCACTCAGCTCACCGTCCATAACCTGGATGGGGTGATGCGGTGCGCCGAGCTGGGCATGAGCCGGGTGGTCCTCTCCCGGGAGCTGTCCCGGGAGGCCATCGGGGAAATCTGCCTCCGTTCCCCCATCGAGATCGAGGCCTTCGGCCACGGGGCCCTGTGTATGTGCTACTCCGGCCAGTGCTTCTTCTCCTCGGTCATTGGGGGGCGGAGCGGCAATCGGGGCCTGTGCGCCCAGCCCTGCCGGATGAAATACGGCTGGCAGGACAAGGCGGACGAGTACCCCCTCTCCCTGAAGGACGCCTCCCTGGCCGGGCATCTGGAGGAGCTTCGCAAGCTGGGGGTCAAGTGCCTTAAGCTGGAGGGGCGGATGAAGCGGCCTGAGTATGTCTCCGTGGTCACCCGCATCTATTCCCAGGCCATCCGGGAGGGCCGGGAGCCTACCCCCCAGGAGATCGAAGAGCTGAAACTGGCCTTCTCCCGCCAGGGCTTTACCGACGGCTATTGGGTGGGGCAGACGGGCAGGGAGATGTTCGGCATCCGGGAGGAGACCGCCGAACCCAAGGAGCTCTTTGCCAACGCCCGGGCCCTCTATGGAAACGGAGAGCAGCCTCTGGTCCCCGTGACCTTCTACGCCATGGTCCGCCAGGGTGAGCCGGTCCAGGTGGCGGTGGAGGATAAAGAGGGCCGGGTGGCCAAGGCCGCCGGGGACGTGCCCCAGCCCGCCATCAACAAGCCCCTCACCCCTGCGGTGGTGGAAACCCAGCTCTCCCGCACGGGGGGCACCCCTTTTCGGGCCGAGAAGGTCAAAGCTTTGGTGGAGGAGGGGCTGGCCTTGCCCCTCTCCGCCCTTAACGCCCTGCGCCGTCAGGTGCTGGAGGACCTGACCGCCCAGCGACAGCAACCGCCGGCCCGGGAGATCTGGGAGTACCACCCCGGCGTGCGGTATGAGAACCGCCGGGAAGCCCCCCTTTACACCGTCTGCCTTCGCCGGGCCGACCAAATTTCCAACGAGCTGCTCCGGCTGAAGCCCGCCATGGTCTACCTCCCCGCCGGGGAGCTGGCCGCCCACCCGGACCTCGCCAAAAACGTGGTGGATGCGGGGGTGCCCCTTGCCGTGGCCCTGCCCCGCATCCATTGGGACAGGGAGGAGGCCGAGTTGCGGAAGCAACTGGACGTTGCCAAAGAACTGGGGGTAAGGGATGCCCTGGTGGGCACCCTGAATCAGCTGGGCCTTGCCCGGGCGTACGGCTTCACCCTCCATGGGGACTTCGGCCTGGGGGTCTATAACTCTCAGACCCTAAAGGAGCTTAAGCGCCTGGGCTTCCAGACCGCCACCGCCTCCTTTGAGCTGAAGTTCGCCCAGATTCGCGACCTTTCCAAGTGCATTGACACCGAGGCGGTGGTTTATGGCCGCCTTCCTCTGATGATCATGGAAAACTGCATTATCAAAAACCGCACCGGCCACTGTGCCTGTCAGAATCAGAACCAGCTGGTGGACCGCACCGGGGCCAAATTCCCCGTCCTGAAGGCCCCCGGCTGCCGGAATGAGATCCTCAACTCCAAGAAGCTCTTCCTGGCCGACAAGGCGGCGGACTACGCCCGCCTGGGCCTGTGGGCGGGGCGGCTCCAGTTCACCACCGAAAACGCCATGGAGTGCGCCCAGGTCCTGTCCCGGTATCTGGAGCTGGGGCCTTATGAGCCAAACGAGTTCACCAGAGGACTATACTACCGGGATGTTGAGTAACATAGAAGCGCGGAGGGCTGGCGCATAAGGAGGATAAGACAAGCGCAGACCGAAAAACAGGCCGGCAAAGCCAGCTGTGTTTTCGGCGGAGCGACAGCTTATCCGGCCGGCCATGCACCCAACCCATAGCGTGACACCAATTCAAAGGAGCCTTCTTTATGAAGATGGATGTAAAACGGACCAACCCCTACGCCATTCTCCCCCGCTACGCCTCCGCCGGAGCGGCCGGTCTGGATCTGACCGCCTGCCTGGACGAGCCTCTTACCCTCTCCCCCGGCCAGCGGGCCGTGGTGCCCACCGGCATCGCCATCGCCCTGCCCCCCCAGCACGTGGGCCTGGTCTTTGCCCGGAGCGGCCTGGCCGTGAAGCAGGGGCTTACCCTCTCCAATGGGGTGGGGGTCATCGACTGCGACTACCGGGGCGAGGTCCAGGTGGGGCTGATCCATCTTGGAACCGAGCCCTATACCATCCAGCCCGGGGAGCGCATCGCCCAGCTGGCCGTTATGCCCGTGGCCCAGGTCCAACCCGTGGAGGTGGAGGAGCTGGACGGCACCAAGCGGGGTGCCGGTGGATTTGGCAGTACCGGCAAGTAACCCGCCATAGGCTCTCCCTCGTGTGGGGAAGCCCTATTGTTTAACCTTAAGGAGACTATCATGGACATTATCTTGGCCTCCGGCTCGCCCCGCCGGAAACAGCTTTTGGAGACCATGGGCATCCGGGACTTCCGGGTCCTGGTCCCGGACTTTGACGAATCCTCTGTGGCTCTGGAGGCCCCTGCCCAGCTGGTGGAGGCCCTCTCCCAGGGGAAGGCGGCGGCCGCCGCCCACAAGCTGAACGACCCCCATGCCCTTATCCTGGCTGCCGACACGGTGGTGGCCCTGGGGGATACCGTCCTGGGTAAGCCCGCCGACCATCTGGATGCGTTTCGGATGCTGGCCTCCCTCTCCAAGGTCCGACACCAGGTCTACACCGGCTTCACCGTCCGCCGGGGGGACCAGGCGGTCACCAGCCACGAGGTCACCTCCGTGACCTTTCGCCCCCTCTCCGAGGAGGAGATCTCCGCCTATATCGCCACCGGCGAGCCCATGGACAAGGCCGGTGCCTACGGCATCCAGGGCCTCGGCTCCCTGCTGGTGGAGCGCATCGAGGGGGACTATTTCAACGTGATGGGCCTGCCCGTCTGCCATCTGGGCCAGGTGCTCCGCTCCTTCGGGGTGGACTGCCTGAAGCTGGCCAATCAATAAGTGGGAGGAGGCGCCGCCATGAAGGACTTTTTTCGTCACAACGGAGGGTTGATTCTCCTGATCGCGGTGCTTTTGACCGCCATCATCGCCATTTTTTCCACCCTCTTCGGGGGCCTTGCCAACCCTCTGACCAACCTGTGGACGGTTGTAACCGCCCCGGCCAAGGAGCTTTCCAATCGCTTTGTGGACTGGACCGAGGGGGTCTACAACTACTCCTTCCGGTATGAAGAGCTGGAGGAGGAGAACGCCGCCCTGAAAAAGCAGGTGGCCGAGCTGGAAAAGGATGCCGCCCGGGGGGCCCTCGCCATTCAGGAGAACGATCGGCTCCGGGCCTTGCTGGGCCTGAGGGAACGGCGGGCGGATTTCGATCTTGAATCCGCCACCATCATTTCCCGCTCCACCTCCAACTGGGAATCCCTTTTTACCATCAGCAAGGGCTCCATCCATGACGTGGCCGCCGGAGACTGTGTCATCGACGAAAACGGCGCTTTGGTGGGTGTGGTCACCGAGGTGGGGGTCAACTGGTCCTCCGTGCGGACCCTGATCGACGCGGACACCGAGATGGGCGGCCTGGTGGCCCGGACCGATTCCGCCGCCATCGCTGAGGGGGATTTTTCCCTTATGGAGGAGGGAAAGCTGAAGCTTACCTACCTGCCTGAGAACACCCAGCTCATTGCCGGGGACCTGGTCCTCACCTCGGGCCTCAACGGAACCTACCCCTCCGGGCTGGTCATCGGCTCCATCCAGGAGCTTCGCACCGAGGCCTCCGGCATGAGCCAGTACGCCATCCTGGCCCCCAAGGCCGACTTGCCCGCCTTGAAGCAGGTCTTTATCATCAAGGACTTCCAGATTGTGGAGTGACACCATGACAAGAAACGATTTTCTCTTCAAATGGTTTTGGTACGCCATGGCTCTGCTCCCCGTCTGGGCGGTGGAGGCCCTGGTCTTTGACCCCCTGCATATCCTGGGGGTGAGTCCCATGCTCCTGCCCCTGGCGGCGGTGGCCGTAGCCGTAC
>JAHHSF010000055.1 GCA_020025375.1 Oscillospiraceae bacterium
GGGGAGGCGGATCGGTCCGGGGGAGGGGGAGTCTGCTCGGAGGGTTTGTCGCCGCCTCCGCCGCCGAAGAGCTTGTTGAGGAAGGGGAAGGTGGCGGTGCGGCCCTCGTCCTCCTCGTCGTCCTCGGGGGTCTCGTCCCCGGTCTGGGGAAGCAGGCCGGCCAGACCCTCCGCCGAGTTGAGGGCGGAGAGCATCTCGCTGGTCAGACCGTCCAGATCCTCGTCGGAAATGCCCATCTTCTCAATCATGTCGGTGACCGGCTTAATGCCCAGCTCCTTGGCGCACTTGAGACAGAGACCCTCGCTTTTGGCCTCTCCGCCGTCCAGCTTGGTGAGAAAGACAACGGCTACATTTTTATGACATCTGGAACACAGAGTTGGTTGCATAATCGGTTCTCCTTCTTAGGGGATACAGGGAATGGTATCATCCATTTGTGAACTGCCTATGAATATTTTCAAAAGGGTGCTTTCACAGCCCGTATGGCCGGAGATAGCGCATCAGGATCGAGTCGGCCTGCCACTGGGGAGGGATGAGGTCGGGGAGGAAGGTGCGGATGAGCAGGAGGCCCACCAAGAAGAGGACCGCCCCCTCTGCCGCCCCGAAGAGGAGGCCGCCAAAGGTGTTGAGGGTGTGGAGCACCGGCAGGCGGGCCACCAGGTTCAGGGTGTGGCTCAGAAAGGTCCAGGCAATGAGAACAACCAAGAAGGCCACGGCGAAGAGAATGGGATGGATGAGGAGCCGGGCAACCTGGACGGCAATCTGGGTCAAAAAGTCTCCGGCGGCGGCAGGGTCGATACTTTTCAGGGCCTCGTTGATGAGGGCCCAGAGGAAGCCGCGCTCCTGTCCCGCCTGACCGGCGGTGATAGCGTCCAGATGCTCCGACAGGAAGCCCTCCACCACCGGGGCGATTTGGGCGGCCAGGGGTCCCGAAAGGGCATCAGCGATGAGAGTGGCCCCGATGAGGGCTACCACCACGGCCAATAAGGAGCAAAGGGAGAGCAAAAGGCCCTTTTTGGCCCCCAGGATGGCAAAGATGGCAAAGACCGCCAGGAAAATGAAATCGAGAGTGGAAAAAGGCATAGTGGATACTCCTTGCAAACTAAGTGGGAAGGTAGAGGAAGGCGGTGTCTCCGATGAGCATGGCGGAACCGTCCTCCCGCATGAGGAGCCGCCGGGCGCCGGAGGTCCCCTCCAGTGTGCTGTAAAGGGTGAGGTCCTGGGTGTAGATATCCAGCCGGTCGGCGGTGAGCACGCCAATGTACCGTCCGGCCGCCGAGAGGGAGAGAACCTGTTCGTTGAGGGAGAGGGTGTGGGCGGCCTGACCGTTCCCATCCAGTACCACCAGGTCGGCGGCGCTCCCCGCCCGGTGCTTGCCCAGAAGAAGGGCGGTGAAGCTGCTCCCCTCCAGGGAGAATTCCTTTAAGTACCGGTCGGAGTAGTCGTACCGGGCCAGCCGCTCTCCGCTGGCCGAACAGAGGGAGAGACTGTTGTCCCCCAGGACCCGGAAGCGGTCGCCATCGGCCCGGAGGGAGAGGGCCACAGAGCTGCCAAGATTGCACTCGGCCAGGGGGGCACTGTCGGGATGGGTGCCCACCTCCAGGGAGGGGTCCAGGGCGTAATAGGACAGGTAGGAGGCGAAGCCGCTCCCCGACTGGCCCATGGAGACCACAGCCACCGAGCTGTTGTCTTCGGCCACCAGGGCGTCCATGACGAAGCGGGAGGAGAAGTTGAACTGCATCCGCTTCTTCTGCTCCCCGTTGAAGATGGTGACGGCCCCCTTGTGGCCGCTCTTTTGATGGGTGACCGCCAGCCAGCCGGAGGAGTTCACCGTGGCCGATAGGAGCTTGCCCTCGCTCTCCAGGCTGAGAAGGAGGCCGTTCCCGTTATAGAGCCGGAGGGAGAGCCCTCCAACGTCGTAGACCACGGCATACCGCCGGTTGGCGTAGACCACCGGGGCAGAGAGGGAGACCGACTCGTCGGAGAGGAGAACCCCGCCGGGGGAATAGAGGCGGATGCCGGTGTCCCCGGCCACCAGGAGGGAGCCGTCCAGGTTGGCAAAGGAGTCGTTGGGGCCGCCGTCATAGGGGAAGGATTGGGCCTGCCCTTGCGAATCCCGGGTGAGGGAGCGGTAGGAGATGTACCGCTTCAGAGCGTCCATATTCAGTTGATCCCGAAAGACCACCAGGGAAAGGGCCCCCGCCACCAGGGCCACCGTGACCAGAAAGGCCGAAAGGCGAAGGAGCGGGTTCTTTTTTTTCGTTTTCTTTTCCATATTCAGAGGACGTCCTCTTCATACCACAAATTTGTCATGTACAGGCCGCCGGGAGGGACGGTGGGACCTGCGGCAGTGCGGTTTTTCCCAGCCAGGATGTCGCTCACCGCCTCCGGGGGGAATTTTCCCTCGGCGGCGTAGATGATGGTGCCCACCATGGCGCGGACCATATTGTAGAGGAACCCGTCGGCGCAGACCGAGCACTCGATCAGCTCCCCGGTGCGCTTTACGTTGAAGTAGTGGACGGTGCGGACGGTGGTTTTCGTCTCGGTCCCCACCGAGCGGACGGCGGCGAAGTCGTGGGTGCCCACGAAACGGTCGGCCGCCGCCTGCATGATGGCTTCGTCCAGGGGCTTGGGGTAGAACCAGGCCCGATTCACATAAAAGGGATTGCCCAGCCGGGAGTTGTAGATGCGGTAGGTGTACTCCTTTTTGACGCAGGAGCCGATGGCGTTGAAGCTGTCCGGGACCTCGGTGGCCTTGACCACCACGATGTCCTCGGGCAGGCGGGTGTTCACCGCCAGGGGAATGCGGTCGCAGGGGATGGTGGAGGTGGTGCGGAAGTTGGCGATGTAGACCTGGGCGTGGACCCCGGCGTCGGTCCGGCCCGCTCCGGTGCACTTTACCGGATGGCAGACCACGGTGGCCAGAGCCTTTTCCAGGGTCTCCCCGACGGTGGCGATGGTCTTCTGGACTTGCCAGCCATGGTAGGCCGTGCCAACATACATAAGTTTTAGGGCAATATTACGCATAGTACCTCCAAAGGGAAGGGAGAAATTACAGTCCGGGCCGGCTCAGGAAGAAGATACCGACGCAGAGAGCCAGGGCCAGAAAAAGGGCCGCGAAGTCAAAGGACTGGTACTTAAGCTGACGGAGCCGGGTGCGGCCCACGCCGCCGTGGTAACAGCGGCATTCCATGGCGATGGCCAGCTCGTCGGCCCGGCGGAAGGCGGAGATGAAGAGGGGAACCAGAAGGGGGACCATAGCCTTGGCCTTCTGGAGGAGGTTGCCGGTCTCAAAATCGGCGCCCCGGGCCTTCTGGGCCGACATGATCTTGTCGGTCTCTTCGATCAGGGTGGGGATGAAGCGGAGGGCGATGCTCATCATCATGGCCAGCTCATGGACCGGGACATGGAGCTTTTTCAGGGGTCCCATGAGGTTCTCCAGCCCATCGGTGAGCATGATGGGGGAGGTGGTATAGGTGAGCAGGAAGGTGGAGGCGATGAGCATGAGGATGCGGACAACCATGAAGAAGGCGGACCACAGGCCCTCCACCGTCACGGTGAGAAAGCCCCAGTGCCACAGCTCCCGGCCGGGGGTATAGAAGATGTTCAGAATACCGGTGAAGACCAAGATGAAGAGGATGGGCTTCATACCCCGGAGGATAGCCTTGGGGCTTACTCTGGAGACCGCCACCCAGAGAGCCAGCACGGCGAAGAGAACGCCATAGGCCAACAAGCCCTTGGCCATGAAGAGGGCCACAATGTAGAGCACGGTGAGCAGGAGCTTTGCCCGGGGGTCCATGCGGTGGATGATGGTGTCGCCGGGGAAGTACTGCCCCAGGGTGATGTCCTTCAGCGCCATTTATACCGCCCCCTTTCCTTTGCCCACGGACGGGCCGGAGTCCTGTCCGGGCCGACCGTGGGCTTTCAGCGCCGCCATGATGGCAGCCTTTGCCTGGTCTATCGTGTAGACGGAGGGGTCGATGTCCACACCGAGAGCTTTCAGACGATGAAAGACACGGGTGACCTGAGGGATACCCAGGCCCATGGCCTCCAGCTCGGACCCGTGGGCAAAGACCTCCCGGGGCGTGCCCTGGAGGGGAATACGGGCGTCGTTCACCACCACCAGACGGTCCACTGTCCGGGCCACCTCCTCCATGGAGTGGGAGACCAGGATAATGGTGGCGTTCTTGGCGGTGTGGTAGTTGTGGATGTTTTGGAGGATGCTGGCTGCCCCCACTGGGTCCAGACCGGCGGTGGGCTCGTCCAGGATGAGGACCGACGGCTCCATGGCGATGACACCGGCGATGGCCACCCGGCGCTTCTGGCCGCCCGAAAGCTCAAAAGGGGATTTCTCCAGCAGATGATCAGGCAGTCCCACGAAGGCAGCGGCCTGACGGACACGGCGGTCCACCTCAGCCTCGTCCAGCTTCATGTTTCTGGGGCCGAAGGCGATGTCCTTGTAGATGGTCTCCTCAAAGAGCTGGTACTCCGGGTACTGGAACACCAGGCCAACCTGGAAGCGGGTCTGCCGGGTGCGCTCCTTGCTCTCCCAGATGTCCTTGCCCTCAAAGAGGACCTGGCCCGAGGTGGGTTTTAACAGGCCATTCAGGTGCTGGGTGAGGGTGGACTTGCCTGAACCGGTGTGGCCGATGATGCCCAGATACTCCCCCCGGTAGGCGGTGAAATCCACATCCAGCAGGGCACCGTGCTCAAAGGGGGTTCCGGCGGAGTAGATGTGGCTGAGTTTTTTTGTTTCAAGTATGGGTTTCATAGTCAACAGTCCTTTAATCAAACAGCGCCCGAAGGGCGTCGGCGCACTCCTCGTCGCTAAGGGCGTCCAGGGGGAGGTCCAGCCCCTCCTGGTTCAGCTGCCAGCAAAGCTCCACCGTCTCGGGGACGGAAAGACCCACGGATTTCAGCTTTTCCACCTGGCAGAAGACCTCACGGGGAAGGCCGTCGGCGATGACCTTGCCCCGGCTCATGACCACCAGTCGGTCGGCCTGGGCGGCCTCGTCCATGTGGTGGGTGATGAGGACCACGGTGATGCCGTGTTCCTTGTTCAGCTTGTGGATGGTGGACAGGACCTCGGCCCGGCCCACCGGGTCCAGCATAGCGGTTGGCTCGTCCATGACCAGGCACCGGGGGCGCATGGCGATGACCCCGGCGATGGCAACGCGTTGCTTCTGCCCACCGGAGAGAAGGTGGGGGGCATGGGTGGCGTACTCGCTCATGCCTACCATGGCGAGGGCCTCGTCCACCCGGTTCCGAATCTCCTCTGAGGGGATGCCAAGGTTTTCCGGGGCGAAGGCCACGTCCTCTTCCACCACGTTGGCGACGATCTGGTTATCTGGGTTCTGAAAGACCATGCCCACCGTGCGGCGGATGTCCAGGAGCTTTTCCTCGTCCACGGTGTCCATGCCGTCTACCCAGACCTTCCCACCGGTGGGGAGAAGAACGGCGTTGAGATGCTTTGCCAGGGTGGACTTGCCGGAGCCGTTGTGGCCCAGAACGGCCACGAAGGTACCCTCCTGAATCTCAAGGTCTACCCCGTCCAGCACCACGGGGGCCAGACCATTAAGGGCGGTGTAGGAGAAGCGGAGATCCTGGGTCTGGATCATTGATTGAGCCATAATGATTCACCTGAGTTCTATATAAAATAGTCGCGGACTTGAAGCTTTTGAAAAAACGGCGGAGAAGCTGCCAGAGCAGGTGTCCGGGCAGCACCCCAAAAGGCGTTACATCAGATGTGGGGCGTGACGCATTGCAGGGGCGGGTTCTAAACCCGCCCGTGGGGATGCAGGTCCCTTAGTCTGCCATCCACCGCCCTGTGGCCCCGCAGGGGAGGGCCAGACCGTTGGAGGACACGGGCAGGCCCAGCTCGTCGCTCTCGGTGTGGCCGCCGTGCTTGGAGGAGACCAGAGTCTCCAGAATATAGGTCAGCACCGAGGGGGCCAGACCCGTGGTATAGGAGTTGATGAGGAAGAAGAGGGGGTCGTCGGAGAGGACCCTGGCCACCAGCTCCACGAAGGGGTAGAGGTTTTCCTCCAGCCGCCAGATCTCCCCGGAGGGGCCACGGCCATAGCTGGGGGGGTCCATGATGACGGCATCATAGGTCCGCCCGCGGCGAATCTCCCGCTCCACAAACTTGGCGCAGTCGTCCACGATCCAGCGGATGGGCTTGTCCTCCAGACCGGAGCTTTTGGCGTTCTCCTTGGCCCAGGCCACCATGCCACGGGCGGCGTCCACGTGGCAGACGCTGGCCCCGGCGGCGGCGCAGGCCACGGTGGCCCCGCCGGTGTAGGCGAAGAGGTTGAGCACCGAGATGGGGCGGCCTGCCTTGCGGATCTTTTCCATGGCGAAGTCCCAGTTGGCGGCCTGCTCGGGGAAGAGACCAGTGTGCTTGAAGTTCATGGGCTTGATGTTGAAGGTGAGCTCTTTATAGCCCACGGTCCAGCGCTCAGGGACGTTTTTGATTTCCCATTGGCCGCCCCCGGTGGAGGAGCGGGCGTAGCGGGCGTCGGGTTTGCGCCAGGCCCGCAGGGTACGGGGGGGATTCCAAATGGCCTGGGGGTCGGGCCGCACCAGGGTGTAGTCCCCCCAGCGTTCCAGCTTCTCCCCCCGGCCGCAGTCGATGAGTTCGTAGTCTTTCCAATCCTTAGAGGTCCACATGCGGACACCTCCACAAATCCATAATAAATCATTTTATTATATCACCAAGCCGTTGCCCCGTCAATGTAAAATAGGGATTGTGTCCAGGGGAGAAATATGATAAAATCAGGACAATCAAAGGAAATGAGGGCGAATCATGGAGATGGAACAGAAATTTCACACCACGATGTTTGGTGGCTTTCGGAAGAGCGACGTGCTCACCTATATTGACAGCTCCGCCCGGATCCACGCCCAGGACCTGGAGGAACTGAAGACCGAGCTGGAGCGCCTTCGGGAGGAAAACCGCCAGGCTACCGCCCGGGCCGAGGCCGCCGAGAGCCGACTCAACGAGCTGGGTCCCCGGGCCACCCAAAGCGACCAGGCAATGGGGGAGCTGGAGGCGAAGCGGGCCGCCCTGGAGACTGCCGAGCGGGAACTCCAGGAGCTCCGGGCCCAGTTGGCTGCCGCCCAGCCAAAAGCAGAGGCCTACGATGCGGTGAAGGATCTCACCGCCGGCATTGAGCTGGAGGCCCATAAGCGGGCCAAGCAAATTCGGGAGGAGGCCGACCGGAACGCCCGGCAGGTCCGGGCCAGGACCGAGCAGTGGGCGGGCAAGGTAAGAAGCAGCTATGAGCGTCTCCGCACCGACGTGGAGGCCACCGTCATCCACGCCGCCGACGAGCTGGAGCGGGCTGGCCGGGCTCTGGCCGCCTCCACCCAGGAGTTCAAGGAGCACGACGGCGCTTTGAAGAAGCTGATGGAGCAGAGCAAGCAGGCCGCCGAAGAGAAATAAGGAGGAGGGGTCGTCCGTGATTTATGATTTGGTGAAAAACCGCGCCATTTACCGAGGTGCCCACAAGGGCTTGGATATGGGCCTGGACTTTTTGGCAAACACCGACTTTTCCAAACTGGCCGACGGCCGGTATGACATTGATGGGGGCCGGGTCTTTGCCAACGTGATGACCTATGAGACCAAGACCGCCAATCCAACACCCGAGGCCCATAAAAAGTATATCGACATCCAGTACCTCATCGAGGGGGAGGAGTTGATCGCCGTGGCCCCTTTGTGCGAGATGGAGAGCTTGGCGGTGGACTGTCCTGAGGGGGGCGACATCTGGCTCTACCATGGGAAGGGGGAACCCCTCACCGTAGGCCGTGGCCGCTTTTTGGCGGTGTGGCCCGAGGACGCCCACGCCCCCGGCGTGGCCCCTGACGGGGTTCCCGCCCACGCCCGAAAGTGTGTGGTCAAGGTCCTGGTGGATATGGACTGAATCAAAAAGGCTACCGCGAAAATGGC
>JAHHSF010000056.1 GCA_020025375.1 Oscillospiraceae bacterium
CTCCGAGGTCGGCATGTATCTGGCCATGGCCCGTGTGGCTCACCGCGAGGGCTATCCCGAGATCGGCCTGTACTGGGAGAAGGCCGCCTATGAGGAGGCAGAGCACGCCGCCAAGTTTGCCGAGCTGCTGGGCGAGGTCCTGACCGACTCCACCAAGAAGAACCTGCAGATGCGCGTGGACGCCGAGAACGGCGCTACCCAGGGCAAGTTCGACCTGGCAAAGCTGGCCAAGGAGCACAACCTGGATGCCATCCACGACACTGTCCATGAGATGGCCCGCGACGAGGCCAGACACGGTAAGGCCTTCGAGGGTCTGCTGGCCCGCTACTTCGGCTAATAAACTGATATATCTGAACATAGATAATTGCGATTAAATTCGGCATTGATCCTTCGAAACTTGGAAAAGTTCCAAGAAATCGCAGCAAGCTTAAGAAACACGGGTAACGAGGTGTCGTTGCCCGTGTTTCCGCTCTTTTGCCCTTATTCAAATTTGGGGAGAGCCGTCGGAAAGCCCGAGGAAAAAGTGGGAAACCCCCTTGCAATTCGGGGAAAACTATGGTATACTCTCCACGATAGAAGTGTTGTGATGTGAGAGTGGGACCTGGTCCCGCTCTTCTTTTTGCAATTTATCGGCTGAGTAAATTTTTGGAAAACGGAGGCAAAGTATGGCGAAGGTCACTGACACAGTCACCCGTCTGGCCGCTCCAATTGTCGAGGAGAAGGGCTGTGAGCTCTGGGATGTAGAGTATATTCGGGAAGCAGGAGAATGGTATCTTCGGGTCTATATCGATAAGGAGGGCGGCGTATCCATCAATGACTGCGAGGCGGTCTCCCGCCCACTGTCCGATGCCCTGGACGAGGCCGATCCCATTGAGGGGAGCTATACCTTTGAGGTCTCCTCCGCTGGGGCCGACCGGCCTTTGAAAAAGCCGGAGCACTTTGCCAAGATGATGGGCCGGGAGGTAGAGGTCCGCCTCTACCGGGCCGTGGACGGCCAAAAGGCCGTGGTGGGCACCCTTACCGGGTATGACAGCGGCGACGTGACCATCGCTGCTCCCACCGGCGAGCGGGTCTTTCTCAAGGCCGACATTGCCCAGGTCAGATTGTACGTTACTTTTTAATTAAGGAGACAGTAAAATGGCTGCAAGAAAGAACGCGAAAGCCCAGAAGAGCAACGAGCTGGATGGCGCCGAGTTTTTCGCCGCTGTGGCCCAGCTGGAGGCCGAGCGTGGCATCCCCAAGGGCTATATGATGGAGAAGATTTCCCAGGCCCTGGTCTCCGCCTATAAGCGGGACCACGAGGACGTGGGGGACAATATGGTGGTGGACGCCAACGAGGAGACCGGCCAGGTCCGCATGTTTATCCGAAAGGACGTGGTGGAGACCGTGGACAATCCCGGTACCGAGATCAGCCTGGAGGAGGCCCGGGAGAAGCTCCCCAAGGCCCAGCTGGGCGATGTGGTCTCCATCGAGGTCAAGACCCGCAACTTCGGCCGTATCGCGGCCCAGACTGCCCGCCAGGTCATCATCCAGGGCATCCGGGAGGCCGAGCGCGGCATGATCTACGACGAGTTCAACTCCAAGGAGCATGAGATTATCACCGGCGTGGTCACCCGCCTGGATCCCAAGAATGGGGCCGCCTCCCTCCGCATCACCAGTGGGAGCGAGTTTACCGATGCCTATCTGGCCCCTGCCGAGCAGGTCCGGGGCGAGAGCATCCACGAGGGCGACCGCCTGAAGGTCTATGTGGTAGAGGTCCGCCGCTCCAGCCGCGGCCCCCAGGTCCTCATCTCCCGCACCCATCCCGGCCTGGTCAAGCGCCTCTTTGAGCTGGAAGTGCCCGAGATTTACGACGGCACCGTGGAGGTCAAGTCCATCGCCCGGGAGGCCGGGAGCCGCACCAAGCTGGCCGTTTGGTCCGAGGATCCCAATGTGGACCCCATCGGCGCCTGTGTCGGTCCCCGGGGCGGCCGTGTGAACAACATCGTGGAGGAGCTTCACGGCGAGAAGGTGGACATCATCAAGTGGTCCGAGGACCCCGCGGAGTACATCGCCGCCGCTCTGGCTCCCGCCGACGTGTTGAGCGTGGACATTCTGGAGGAGGAGCGCTCCTGCCGGGTGGTGGTCCCTGACGATCAGCTCTCCCTGGCCATCGGCAAGGAGGGCCAGAACGCCCGCCTGGCCGCCAAGCTTACCGGCTGGAAGATTGACATTAAGTCGGAATCCGCTTCCCTGGAGGAGCCTGACCTGGTCGGGGAGACCGTGGAGGAAGAGACTCCCGTCGAGGAGTAAGCCACAAAAACTAGAAAATGAGGTGAGGTAGCGTGCCCAAAAAGATACCCCTGCGCCAGTGCGTGGGTTGCCGAGAGATGAAGGAAAAAGCCCAGCTCATTCGGGCGGTCCGGTCTCCCGAGGGGGAGGTCACCCTGGACTTTAAGGGCAAGAAGCCCGGCCGGGGCGCCTACCTCTGTAAAAATATAGAGTGCCTCAAGCGCGCCCGGAAGAGCCGGGCCCTGGAGCGGGCCTTTTCCCAGGCTCTGCCCCCCGAGGTCTACGAACAGATGGAAGCCGAACTGGCGAAAGGGGGCGGAGAAGATGGATAACGCTCTGCGCCTCATCGGCATGGCAAAGAAGGCCGGTCGGCTGGAGATTGGGGAGGAACCCGTAGGGGCCTCCGCCCGTGCCCGGAAAGCCCGGCTCATCCTCCTGGCGGGGGATGCGGCGGCCAACACCGCCCGGAGAGCGGCCCACTTCGGCCAGGTCGGGAACGTGCTGACCCTCACCGTACCCTGCACCAAGGCTGAACTGGGGATGACGGTGGGCCGCACCAGCTGCGCCATGCTGGCCTTTACCGATGCGGGCTTCGCGGCCTCCTTTGCCGAGAAGCTGGCCGCCCAGGATCCGGAGAGGTACGGCCCCGCCGCCGGGAAGCTGGAGGAGAAGGCCGTCAAGGTTCTCCAACGCCAGCGGGAACAGCGCCAGCATGAGAAGAACCTGGAGCGGGGGAAGAAGCGGCCCTGGGCCCCGCCCCCGGAGCCAAAGAAGAAAGAGGGCAAGAAAGCCGCTCCTGCCGGCCGGAAGGCTCCCAAGCCCGCTGGGAAGACGGGCAAGCCCGGACCCCGGGCACCGAAATCGTAATTGGAGGTGGCTCACTTGAGTCTTGTGAAATACCGTGTGCATGAAGTGGCCAAGGATTTTGGCAAGCAGACCAAAGAGATTGGCGACATTATGGCAAAATACTTTACCGCGCCCAAGAACCATATGCAGGTTCTGGAGGACAATGAGCTGGCCGTAATCTTTGACTATCTGACCCAGCACAACCAGATTGAAAGCATGGAGAGCGTCTTTGCCGACGTGTACCATGAGCCCAAGCCCGCCCAGGATCGGCCGGCCCCCAAGAAGGAGGCCACCCCTGCCGCCGAGGGCAGGAAGACCGATCCCGCCGGGGAGAAGCCTGCGGCTCCTGCCGCCCAGAAGCCCATGAGCCGGGTCCCCGAAAAGAAGATTGTGGATACCCGCAAGGGCGGCGCCGTCAACCTGGAGAAGTATGACGAGCGTCTGGAGAACATCGCCGCCGGCAAGACCCGCCAGATGGATGCCGGTAAGGAGAAGTTCAAGAACCGTGGCTCCAACCAGCGCCGGGGCGGCGGCTTCCAGGGAAACAAGCGCCGCCAGGAGGAGCAGGACCGTATGCGCCGCCTCCAGGCCGCGATTGCCAAGAAGCACCCCCTGGTGGTAAAGATCCCCGACGAGATCGCCGTGGGCGAGCTGGCCTCCCGTATGAAAAAGACCGGCGCGGAGGTGGTCAAGTGCCTGATGAAGAACGGCGTTATGGCCTCCCTCTCCGACGTTATCGACTTCGATACCGCGGCCATCATCACCGAGGAGCTGGGCTGCAAGGTGGAGAAGGAAGTTATCGTCACCATCGAGGAGAAGCTCATTGATACCGCCGAGGATAAGGAAGAGGATTTGGTGCCCCGTGCTCCCGTCGTCGTGGTTATGGGCCACGTGGACCACGGCAAGACCTCCCTCCTGGACCGTATTCGTAAGTCCAATGTGGCCTCCGGCGAAGCCGGCGGCATCACCCAGCATATCGGTGCCTATCAGGTCAAGGTGAAGGGCCAGCCCATCACCTTCCTGGATACCCCCGGCCACGAAGCCTTCACCGCCATGCGCGCCCGTGGCGCCATGGTCACCGACGTGGCCATCCTGGTGGTGGCCGCCGATGATGGCATTATGCCCCAGACCGTGGAGTCCATCAGCCACGCTAAGGCCGCCGAGATTCCCATCATTGTGGCGATCAACAAGATGGATAAGCCCACCGCCAACCCCGACCGCATCACCCAGCAGCTCACCGAGTACGGCCTTGTGCCTGAGGAGTGGGGCGGTGACACCATTATTTGCCCCATCTCCGCCAAGACCGGAGACGGTATCGACAACCTGCTGGAGATGGTCCTCCTCACCGCCGAGATGCGGGAGCTGAAGGCCAACCCCGACCGCTCCGCCCACGGTGCCGTCATCGAGGCCCGGCTGGACAAGGGTCGTGGCCCTGTGGCCACCCTTCTGGTCCAGAACGGCACCCTGAAGCAGGGCGATGTCATCATTGCCGGTACCGCTGTGGGCCGTGTCCGTGCCATGACCAACGCCCAGGGCCAGAAGGTCACCTCTGCCGGCCCCTCCGTTCCAGTGGAGATTATTGGCATGGGCGAGGTGCCCGGCGCCGGCGACGACTTCCACGCCGTGGCCGACGAGCGTATGGCCCGTGAACTTGTGGAGCAGCGCAAGCATGAGAACAAGATGGCCGCAGGCAACGCCGTGGGCAAGGTTACCCTGGATAACCTGTTCAGCCAGATTCAGGCCGGTGAGATGAAGAACCTGAACATCATTGTCAAGGCCGACGTTCAGGGCTCCGCCGAGGCTGTGAAAGCCTCCCTGGAGAAGCTCACCAACGAGGAGGTGCGGGTCCGGGTTATCCACTGCGCCGTGGGTGCCATCAGCGAGAGCGACGTCATGCTGGCCTCCACCTCCGGTGCCATCATCGTGGGCTTCAACGTGCGGCCCGACAACAATGCCAAGGAGAACGCCGGGCGCATGAACGTGGATATGCGGATGTACCGGGTCATCTACGATGCCATCAACGAGATTGAAACTGCCATGAAGGGCATGCTGGCACCCAAGTTCAAGGAAGTGGAACTAGGCCAGGCTGAGGTTCGGAACGTGTTCCGTATTACCGGCGTGGGCATGGTGGCCGGCTGTTACGTCCTCAACGGGAAGATGCAGCGCAACGCCCAAATGCGCCTTCTGCGGGACAACATCGTCATCTACGACGGCGCTATCGCCTCCCTCCAGCGCTTCAAGGACAGCGTGAAGGAGGTCGCCGCCGGCTACGAGTGCGGTATCACCTTCGAGAAGTTCCAGGATATCAAGGAGGGCGACATCATCGAGGCTTTCCTGATGGAGCAAATTGAAGTTTAATTGTTAAACAGAGAGCCGGAGGGCGGGCTGTGCGCCCACCCCCCGGCTTTTCCATTATTCCAAAGAGAAAAGGACCAGGCGCAGTGCCAGGCGAAATCCCTCTTTAAAGGCGGATTTGCCGTATTCCCCGACGCGGGCAGCGCCATGTTCCTGCGGCGGGAGGCCGCAAATTTCGTTTCCCATTTTGGGGAGACCATAAAGGAGAACACAATGGCAAGCAATCGTATTGGACGCATCAATGAGGAGATCCAGCGGGAGCTGGCTTCCCTCATCCGTAACGTGAAGGACCCCCGGGTGACCGGGATGATCTCCATCACCGCAGTGGAGACCACCCCCGATCTGCGCTACGCAAAGGTCTACGTCTCCATGCTGGATAAAAGCGATACCAAGGAGGTCATCAAGGGCCTCAAGTCGGCGGCCGGCTACCTGCGCCGGGAGCTGGGTCACAGCCTCAACCTGCGCTATACCCCCGAGCTCACCTTCCAGGCTGACGACTCCATTGACAAGGGTGCCCACATCCTGGAGCTCATCGAAAAGTTGGACAAGCCCAATCAGTAAGGAGGTCCCTCCCATGGATTACAAACAGGCCGCCGCCCTCCTGCGGGGGCATGACGATATTTTGATTTTGACCCACAAGCGCCCAGACGGGGACACCTTGGGGTGCGCCGCCGGGCTCTGCCACGCCCTCCGGGCCATGGGCAAGACAGCCTGGATCCTCCACAGCAAGGGGGCCACCGCCGTCTTTCGGCCCTATCTGGAGGGATTGGAGGCCCCCGAGGGGTTTGTTCCCCGGTATGTGGTCAGCGTGGATATTGCCAGCCTGGGCCTTCTGCCCGACAACGCCAAACCCTATGCAGACCGTATCGACCTGTCCATCGACCACCACCCCTCCAACGAGGGCTTCGCCAAGGAGAACTACGTGGAGGCGGACAAGGCGGCCTGCGGGGAGATCCTCTACAAGGTGGTCACCGAGCTGGGGCCACTGACCCCGGAGGTGGCCCTGCCCCTCTACGTGGCGGTTTCCACCGACACGGGATGTTTCGCCTACTCCAACACCACGGCAAACACCCATCGGGTGGCCGCCGCTCTCATGGACTTGGGCATTGACTACCGGGGGGTGAACAAGCGCCATTTTCGCACCAAGAGCCTCAAGCGCCTGACCATCGAGACAGAGCTTTTGGAGCGGATGCACCTCTACGAGGAGGGCACTGTGGCGGTGGCCGCCGTGACCCTGGAGATGGTGGACCGACTTCAGGCCACCGAAGAGGACCTGGAGGACATTGCGGCCTTCCTGGGCCAGATTGAGGGGGTGCGTCACGCCGTCACCATCCGCCAGCTCAAGAACGGGGAGTGCAAGCTGTCGGTCCGCACAGCGGCCGATCTGAATGCCTCCACCGTCTGCGCCCTCCTTGGGGGTGGCGGCCACGCCGCCGCATCGGGCTGTACCGTGGCGGGTACCCCCGCCCAGGCCGAGGAGGCCATCGTGGCCGCCATCGGGCAGGTGAAGCGGGGGCAGGTCTGATGGCGAACGGAATCCTCATTATAGATAAACCCGCCGGTTGGACATCCATGGATGTCTGCGCCAAGTTGCGGGGCAAATTTCACGAGAAGCGGGTGGGCCACGGCGGGACTCTGGACCCCATGGCCACCGGGGTGCTCCCCGTGTTCCTGGGCCGGGCCACCCGGGCGGTGGAGTTCGCCGCCGAGGGGGACAAGGAGTATGTGGCCGGGCTGCGCCTGGGCCTGGTCACCAACACCCAGGACACCACGGGGGAGACCCTGGAGGAGAAGCCGGTGGATGTCACCCTGGCTGAGCTTCAAGCCGTCTTGCCCAGGTTTACCGGCCCCATTCAGCAGATTCCTCCCATGTACTCCGCCATTAAGAAGGACGGAAAAAAACTCTACGAGCTGGCCCGGAAAGGGGTGGAGGTGGAGCGAAAGCCCCGCCCAGTGACCATTTCTTTCCTGAATGTAGAGGGGGAGGTCGGACCCGGTGAGTACACGCTCCGGGTGAACTGCTCCAAAGGTACCTATGTCCGCACCCTCTGCCACGACATTGGGCAGGCGCTGGGATGCGGTGGGTGCATGAGCTCCCTCCTGCGTACCATGGCGGCGGGGTATTCCCTGGCCGACAGCGTTACCCTGGAGGAAGTTCTGGCCCATGATGCACCGGAGACCCTTCTCCGCTCGGCGGACACCTGCTTTGCCCAGTATGCTCCCATCACAATCGGGGGCCGGGTGGTTTTTCAGGCCAAGAACGGCAACCCCTTCACCACCGACGCCCGGGACGGCATTTACCGAGTCTATGCCGAGGACGGGGAATTTCTCCTCCTGGGACAGGCCCGGGGGGGTGTCATGACCACCATCAAGAGTTTTTTTGAGGTTTGAACCATGGAAAAAATGAAACGAGTCATC
>JAHHSF010000057.1 GCA_020025375.1 Oscillospiraceae bacterium
AGCTGAAATTGGACGACATCGACACCGGGGACATCCTGCTCATCCTCATCCTCCTGTTTCTCTTCCGGGATGGGGAGGATATGGAGCTGGTCATCGCCCTGGGTCTCCTTTTGCTTTTAGGTCTGGGAGACAAGGAGAAAGATCAGTCTGAGCCCTCATAGAGGACGGTACCGTCAGGCAGGACGAAGGCGGCTCCCTCCCGGACGGGGATCTCCACGGAATAAGCCCCCATCCGCAGGACGGTCTTCTCGCCCTTCACGGTTTCAGCCGCCACCAGGAGCCCACGCTCCACCGAGACCCAGTAACGCTCCCAGTAGCCCAGCTCGTCCTCGGCCACCTCTACATAAATACAGTCCAGGCCCCCCTTTTCCTCGTACCCGGTGGCGGTGATTGCCGCCCGGTCCAGGGCCAGGATGTTCTCATAGGTGGGAATGTGTTGCATGAGGTCGGCGTCGTTCACAGAGGCATCGGTCTGGAAGTATTCCCGGTCGCTGTTGTACCAGCGGTAACGCTTTTCCCCTCCCACGATTGTATGCTCGATGGTCCCGCTGGGCAGGAGGGTATCGATTCGGGTGTACCCGCCGTCCACCCAGACCTGGGCGGTGGCGGTCTCCGATTCATCCTCCCCCCAGAAGGTCTCCAACGTGACCTCCCGGTAGTAGCTCTCAGGCCGGGCCAGGGTGGCGATGACCTTCTGCACCGTCTGCTGGGTGACTTCCACCCGCAGAGCGCCCCCCGTCCCGGAGGGATTGCCCCCCGGCTCCACTGTCTCAGTGGGGGTGGCGGTGGGCAGGACCACTTGAGGGGTCCCGGAAGAAAAGAGGCTGACGCCAAATCCGGAAAACACGGCAACCAGAATGACCACGGTGATAAGCATGGTCAGCACCGTTTTGTTTCCTTTCGCCATGGTGACAGCCTCCTTTCTCTTTTTCTGATTTACGCGCCCACAAAGGCCTCCGGGGGATTCTCCCGCCGGCCGAAGTGCCACAGGATAGCGTCAGCGATGCGCTCACAGGCCCGGCCATCCCCATAGGGGTTTACAGCTTGGGCCATTTTTTCATAAACCTCCCTGGACTCCACCAGCTCCGAGGCAAGGGACAGGATGATCTCCTCCTCGGTGCCGGCGATCTTCACGGTGCCGGCGGCCACGGCCTCGGGCCGTTCGGTCTCCCGCCGGAGGACAAGCACTGGCTTGCCCAGGGCCGGGGCCTCCTCCTGGAGCCCGCCGGAGTCGGTCATGACCAGGTAGACCCGGGCCATGAGGTTGTGCATCTCGGCCACGTCCAGAGGCTCGATCAGGTGGATACGGTTATGGCCGCCCAGATATTTCTGGGCCGCCTCCCGGACCACCGGGGAGAGATGAAGGGGATAGACCAGCTCCACATCCTCATACTTGTCGGCCAGTCGGCGGAGGGCGGTCATGATATTCTTCATAGGCTCTCCGTAATTTTCCCGCCGGTGGCAGGTCACCAGGATAATCTTTTTGCCCTCGTAGTCCAAATGATTGAGAAGATCGGTTGTAAAGGAAAAATCCTTGCATACCGTTGTATTCAGGGCATCGATGACGGTATTGCCCGTAATGAACACCCCATCGGTAATGGCCTCCCGCTCCAGGTTCTTCCGGTTGGCCGGGGTGGGGCAGAAATGGAGGGCGGCGATGTCTCCCACTAAGGTGCGGTTGACCTCCTCCGGGAAGGGGGAGTACTTGTCCCAGGTCCGCAGGCCAGCCTCCACATGACCCACCGGAATCTGATGGTAGAAGGCGGACAGGGCACCGGAAAAGGTGGTGGAGGTGTCCCCGTGGACCAGGACCAGGTCGGGCTTGGCCTCGGTCAGAAGCGCATCCATCCCCAGCAGGCACTTTGAGGTGATGGTGGAAAGCGTCTGCCGTGGCTCCATGATATCCAGGTCGTAGTCAGGTGTCAGGCCAAAGATGTGGAGGACCGAGTCCAGCATCTCCCGGTGCTGTGCGGTAACGCAACAGATGCTCTCACATTCCTCCCGCCGGGCCAGCTCGGCTACCAGAGGGGCCATCTTGATGGCCTCGGGCCGGGTCCCGAAAATGGTCATGACCTTCAGCTTATTCATCTTCGTCCTTCTCCTTTTTCTGTTGCTTATCCCCCACATTGAAGAAAATGCGGGAGGAGACCGCCCCCGCCGCCGCCAGGGCGAAGAGCAGTAGCATGGCCTTGATAGGACCTGCGGTGGTGAGGACCACAGCGGACAAGCCCAGAATTGCGCTGATGACATAGAGGCAAGCCACGGCCTGCTTCTGGGACAAGCCCATATCGATGAGCCGGTGGTGAACGTGGCTCCGATCGGCGTGCATTGGGCTCTGCCCGTGGGCGATGCGCCGGACGAAGGCAAAGCAGGTATCAAAAATGGGCAGGCCCAGCATGAGGAAGGGCACTACAAAAGAGACAATGGTGTAGAACTTGAACAGTCCCTGGATGGAGACCACCGCCAGCACGTAGCCCAGGAAGGTGGAGCCGGTGTCCCCCATAAAAATCTTAGCTGGATTCAGGTTGTAGGGAATAAAGCCGATGCAGGCCCCCGCCAGGGCGGCCATGAGAAAGGCGACCTCGCTGTCGCTCACCGCCAGGGCGATGACCAGCACGCTCATGGAGCTGATGGTGGACACGCCGCAGGCCAGACCGTCCAGGCCGTCAATGAGGTTCACCGAGTTAGTCACCGCCACAATCCAGATGACAGTGAAGGGGACGGCCAGCAGCCCCAGCTCCCAGTAAGGATTGGAACTGAAGATGTTGGGGTTGGAGATGACCTCAATCACATTGCCCGTAAAAACGGCAATGAGGGCCGCCACAATCTGAACGCAGAACTTGAACTTGGCCCCCAGGGCGTAAATGTCGTCAAAGATGCCCAGAACCACAATAACGACGGCCCCCAGGAGCATCCCCTTGATGGAAGTGGAAAGCTCCACGAAAATGAGGACGCCGATGAGGAAGCCGAAGAAGATGGCAAGGCCACCCATCCGGGGAATGGGGTGTGTATGCATCCGGCGGTTGTCCTTGGGCACGTCCACCGCGCCCACCTTCTGGGCAAAAGTCTTGACCACCGGGGTCAGGATGAAGGAGACCAACAGGGCCACCAACAGGGCCGCACCCACCGCGCCCAAGAGCTGAAATTGAATCTGCATGGTAACGCTCCTTTTATTTACCGGGCCAGAAAGCCCACCTTCTTCTGTACCTTCCGCAGAGTCCGTTCTGCCACGTGGGCAGCCTTTTCTGCGCCGGCCCGGTAGACCGACTCCAGATAGGCCTTATCGGCCAGGAGCCGCTGTGTCTCCTCCCGGACTGGGCGGAGGAGCTCCACCACAGCCTCACCTACCTTTGGCTTGAAAGCCCCATAGCCCTGGCCGGCGAACTCAGCCTCGATGGCCTCAAAACTCCGTCCGGTGCAGGCCGAGTAGATATCCATGAGGGTAGCGACACCGGGCTTGGCCGCCCGGTCGTAACAGACGCAGTTCTCGGTATCGCTGTCAGTGACGGCCCGTTTGAACTTCCGCATAATATCCTCGGGCTTCTCCATAACAAAGACGCACCCCTCTGGCATGGATTTGCTCATCTTGCTCTCGGGATTATTGAGGCTCATTACCCTGGCACCGAATTTGGGGATGACCGCCTCCGGCTCTGTGAACACGTCACCATAGACCCCGTTGAACCGCTTGACAATGTCCCGGGCCAGCTCCACGTGTTGGCGCTGGTCTTCCCCCACCGGGACCACGTCGGTCTGATAGAGCAGGATGTCGGCGGCCATAAGGCTGGGATAGGTAAACAAACCCGCATTGATGTTGTCGGCATTTCGGGCAGACTTATCCTTAAACTGGGTCATGCGGGAAAGCTCCCCGAACATGGTGTAGCAGTTGAGAATCCAGGCCAGCTCCGCGTGGGCGGGGACTTGGCTCTGGACAAAGAGGATGCTTTTCTCCGGGTCGATACCGCAGGCTATGAGCTGGGCATAAAGCTCCAGGGTGGAGCGGCGCAATTTGGCCGGGTCCTGGCGGACTGTGATGGCGTGGGCGTCCACCACACAGTAGACGCAGTCATATTTCTCTTGAAACGTAGGCCAGTGCCGCAGGGCGCCCAGGTAATTGCCCAAATGCAGCTCGCCACTGGGCTGAATGCCGCTGAAGCTGACTTTCCGTTCTTTCATCATAATAAACACTCCCTTTAGGGTCGGTGGCGGGCGGTTATCCACCCGATTGATATACAGAGGTATTTTATCACACCCCATTTAGCTTGACAAGAGTTGCTATGAAAAGTAAAATGTTAGGATACGGAAAAATATAAAAGGAGGTCATACCATGGATATGACTTGGTTTGACGATATGGAAGCCCGCATCCCCAAGGGCGAGGTCCGCACCCGCTTTGCCCCCTCCCCCACTGGCTATATGCATGTGGGCAATCTGCGCACTGCCCTCTACACCTGGCTCATCGCCCGGAACCACGGGGGGAAGTTTCTCCTCCGTATTGAGGACACCGACCAGGGCCGTCTGGTGGAAGGCGCTACCGAGGTCATCTACCGCACCATGGCCGAATGCGGCCTGAACCACGACGAAGGCCCCGACATCGGCGGTCCCGTGGGTCCCTATATCCAGTCCGAGCGCCGGGACACCTATGGCAAATACGCCAAGCTTCTGGTGGAGAAGGGCGGTGCCTACTACTGCTTCTGCGAAAAGACCGAGAGTGAGGAGGATTCCGGAAACTTCAACCGGGCCACCGACCCCTGCAGGGACTTGCCTCTGGTCGAGGCCCTGGCCCGTGTGGCCGCCGGGGAACCCTATGTCATCCGCCAGCGTATCCCCGCCGAGGGCTCCACCACCTTCCACGACGCCTCCTTCGGGGACATCACCGTTGAAAACGCTGAGCTGGACGACCAAGTCCTTCTGAAGCGGGACGGCCTGCCTACCTATAACTTTGCCAATGTCATCGACGACCACCTCATGGGCATCACCCATGTGGTCCGCGGCTCCGAGTACCTCTCCTCCGCCCCCAAGTATAACCTGCTCTACGAATCCTTCGGTTGGGAGGTTCCCACCTACGTCCACTGTTCCCCTGTCATGCGGGACCAGCATAATAAGATGTCCAAGCGCCACGGCGACCCCTCCTACGAGGACCTGAAGGCCCAGGGCTACCTCACCGATGCCATCCTAAATTATGTGGCCCTGCTGGGCTGGTCTCCCCGTGGTGAGCAGGCCGAGCAGGAGTTTTTCACCCTGGATGAGCTGGCCCAGGCCTTCGATCTCGCTGGTATCTCCAAGTCCCCCGCCATCTTCGACATCGAGAAGCTGAAGTACTTCAACGCCAAGTACCTCCGGGCCATGGCACCAGAGGCTTTCTGTAAAGCCGCCCTCCCCTACCTCCGCAAGGCCATCCAGAACCCCGCCATCGACCTCACCCTGGTGGCTCCCCTGGTCCAGTCCCGGTGCGACACCTTTGAGGACATCGCCCCACAGGTGGACTTCTTCGACTCTCTGCCCGCATACTCCAACGAACTCTATATCCACAAGAAGATGAAGACCACCCTGGAGAATTCTTTGGAGGCTCTCCAGGTCACCCGCCCCGTTCTGGCCGCGCTGACCGACTGGACCTATGCGTCCATTCACGACGCCCTCATCGGCCTGGCCGAGAAGCTGGAGCTGAAGAACGGCCGCATCATGTGGCCCGTCCGCACCGCCCTCTCCGGCAAGGCCGTCACCCCCGGCGGCGCCGTTGAGCTGTGCCAGATCCTCGGCCAGGAGGAGACCCTCCACCGTATGGACCTGGGAATCGCCCAGCTGTCCAACAGCTGAGTTTGAAAATCCCCGCCTTTTGGCGGGGATTTTTTAACCTGCGCAATATCCTTCTGTTTTCCCGGCTCTGTCAAGGCTTCCGCATAGTCCCGCCGTCTACCCGCCATACTAACCTCCATAAGGGGGCATTTTATGACACGGAGAAACTTTGTTCGGGCGGCCAGCTTTTCGACCGCCGCCGTTCTGGTCCTGGTGGGGCTGGCCTGGCAGGGACAGGCCCAGGCCGTCGCCTACCGGCGGCTTCTCACTACCGGGTATCAGCATTCCTTCACCGAGCTCACCGACCAGATGGAGGGGCTGGACACCGCCCTGCAAAAGGGGCAGTACGCCTCCTCCCCCACCCTGCTGGCCGCCCTCTGCGCCGAGGTCTACTCCCGGGCGGCTGCGGCCCAGGTGGCTCTGGGGGAGCTCCCCTACTCCAACGTGGAGCTGGGAGAGACCGCCGCCTTCCTGTCCAAGACCGGAGACTACGCCTATTCCCTGGCCCGGCAGTCGGTCTCGGGCGGACCGGACGAAGAGGAACGCGCCACGCTGGAGCAGCTGGCCGCCACCTCCAAAGAGCTGTCCCAACGGCTGGACGTTTTGCGGGAACAGCTCAACGATCACGCCTTCACGCTGGAAACGGTGCTGGAAGCGGAGAAGCGGCTGGCCGCTCACGAGCATGGAGCCGCCCCCGCCGGGTCGGCCTTTGAGGCCATGGAGAAGGAGTTTCCCGAACTGCCCGTTCTCCTCTACGACGGACCTTTCTCCGAGCATCTCACCGGCCGGGCCCCCAAATTTCTGGAGGGAAAGCCCCAGATCAGCCAAGAGGAAGCCAAGGAAAAGGCGGGTGCTTTTCTGGACCGTGCCCCCTCCCTCTTCACCATCTCCTCGGTGGGGAGCGGTGCCCTGCCCACGTACAGCCTGAGCCTGGAGACCGAAGAGGAGAGCGTCTGGCTGGAGGTCTCCCAGCAGGGTGGCGCACCCGTCACTCTCCTCATTTCCCGGCACTTTGGCGTCCCCCAGGTAAGTCGGGAAAACGCCCTGACCATTGCCCGGAATTTTCTCTTGGAGCGGAATTTCCAGGATATGCAGGAAACCTACACCCTCACCCAGGGCGGGTCGTTTACCGTAAATTTCGCCCCAGTGCAAAATGGGGTCCTCTGTTATCCCGATCTGATTAAGGTGACGGTGGCCCTGGACACTGGGGAGGTCACCGGGTTCGAGGCCAGCGGCTACCTCACCCACCACACCGAGCGCACTCTCCCCTCCCCCGTCCTTTCACAGGAGGAAGCCCGCGCCGCCCTGGTCCCCAGCCTCACCGTTCTGGCCCATCAGCTGGCCCTCATTCCCACCGCTGGGGAGTACGAGGTCCTTTGCCACGAGTTCAAGTGTGAGGCCCCGGACGGAAGCCATATTTTGGTCTATGTCAACGCCCAAACCGGGGCGGAAGAAAAGATTCTGCTTCTGCTGGAGGACGAAAATGGCACACTGGTCCTGTAAAGTAAAACGCCCTGCATCCCACTGGATGCAGGGCGTTTATTCGTCATTCAAACCTACAGATCAAAGGGCGGCAGGTCCCTGGACTGGGCGATGGCATCCCTCTCAAACTCCAACTCCTCGGGGACAGGCTCAGGCACGGAATCCACCATACCCTGCTTGAACTGCATCTCCTGCCACTGCTCCTTGGTGATAAGGAGTTGGCGGGGCTTGGATCCCTCGAAGGGACCCACGATCCCCTTCTCCTCCATCTGGTCCACCAGACGGGCGGCACGGCCGTAGCCCAGCTTCAAGCGGCGCTGGAGCATGGAGACCGAGGCCTGGCCCAGTTCCAAAACCACCTCGATGGCGGCGGGGAGGAGCTCGTCGTACTCGTCGTTCACACCGTCAGGGGTGGAGCCGCCTCCCCCCTTGTCGGACTTGTCCTTGGCGACGGCGTGCTGTTCGATTTCGCTCATGATCTCCTGGTCGTACTCGGCTCCGCCGCTCTGCTTCACAAAGTTCACCACGGCGGCCACCTCCTCATCGGAGATGAGACAGCCCTGAACACGGGTGGGCTTGCCGGAACCTAAGGGGAAGTAAAGCATATCACCCC
>JAHHSF010000058.1 GCA_020025375.1 Oscillospiraceae bacterium
CCTGGGCAGGGCGGGGGCCGACCACGCCGCCCTGCTTCAGGAGTATATCCGCCACGAGCTGGCCGATTGGCGGACCTATCAAGCCCTGGCCCGGCGGGTCACCGGCTCGGCCGCCCGGACCCTGTCCTCCATGGCCGCCGACGAACGGCGGCATGCCAAGCGGCTTTCAGCCGCCTTTTTCCTCATCTCGGGGGTACGCTTTCTCCCCGAGACCCAGCCTGTCTCCCGGCCTCCCTGCAGCCTCATGGGGACTCTGCGGGAGCGGTTCTGGGAGGAACAGCACGGAGCCGCCGCTTATCTGGCCTCCGCCGAGGACGCCGCCGACCCCTGCCTGGCCGCTCTCTACCGGGACCTGGCCGCCGAGGAGGGGGCCCACGCCGACCTCCTCCGGGCCATGGTGGAACGTATGTAGCCGGCAAGCCCCGTTCTCCCAAGAGAGCGGGGCTTGCTTTTTGGCCGGTCTGCCAGTATAATATCCCCGCGGCAACCGCCGAACAACAAACAGGATGGTGTTACTTATGGTAGATTTGAAATACGTGACCGGCGGGGAGCCTGGCTCCGCCCCCTACTCCGACCTTGTGGTGGTCAGCGACAAGATTCTGTACCTCTCCGGCCTGGTGTCCGAGGATCTGGAGACCGGCGACCTCCTCCCCGGCGACATCACCGCCGAGACCCGGCGGACCTTCCAGAACCTCAAGACCATTCTGGAACAGAACGGCTCCGACATGGACCACGTCATCCGTGTGGAGGTCCTCCTGGCCGACTTCTCCCAGCGGGATGAGATGAACGCCGAGTACATGAAGCACTTTTCCCCCGCGCGGATGCCTGCCCGCCTCTGCTTCGGCGGAGTGGACCTGGCCGGCGGGTGCAAGATTGAGGTCATGGTGACCGCGGCGAAGAAGTAAATATGGAAAAATAGGGGTTCCAGTTACAAACCGGCAGCTTCCCATAGAACATGGGAAACTGCCGGTTTTCGTTTACACTTCTTCCATTTGTCCGCCGAAGGCCTGGACGGCGCGGGCATCCTCCGCCCGCTTCTCCTCGATGGCCTCCTTCAGGAGCATATCCTTCACCTTCATAAGGCGGATGGTATTGGCGCGCTCGTTCTCATCCAGCTTCATGGTGATATACTTAATGCTCTCCTGCATCTGGGGAATCTTTACATACTCCAGGGCATTGACCCGCCGCCGGGTCTTTTCGATCTCCTCAGCCAGGAGCTGGGAGGTCTTTTCAATCTGGGCCAGGCGAAGCATATCCTGGAACACGCTGGACATGGCATCCACCGCATCGTCCAGCTCACCGGAGGTGGTGGCAAAGCCGTAGGGATAGACCTCCCCGGGGTCGTCATTCCTGGTGCGGAAGGTGTACTCCGGCACATTGACCGACATGATGTTCTTGAAGGTCATCTCCAGCTCCACCGACTGCTTGGGATACATGAGGGCCTCCTCCATCCGCTCGGCAGACATGATGGCCGAGGCCACGGTAAAGGAGCCGTGGGCCCGCATAAGCCCTTCCTCCACCCGCTGACGGAGGGCACGGTTTTCCCGCACCACGTCCATAAACTGCTTCATCAGCTCATCTCGTTTGTCTTTCAGCAACTTATGCCCCCGGATGGAGGTCCGCAGGCGGCTCTTGAGCCGGGTCAACTCCTGCCGGGTGGGGTTTACGTTTAAGGCAGGCATGGTTTATCCCTCCTTTTTCGGGAGGTATTTCTCGATAAATTCCGGTTTGATTCGTTTTAGCTCACTGGTGGGCAGGATGGAAAGAAGCTCCCAGCCCAGGTCCAGAGTCTCCTCGATGGAGCGATCCTCGTCCGCCCCCTGGCTCACATACCGCTTCTCAAATTCATCGGCGAATTTGGCATAGAGCAGGTCTGTGGGGGAAAGGGCGGCCTCGCCCAGGATGGACATAAGCTCCTTGTTCTCCTTGCCGGTGGCATAGGCGGCGAAGAGCTGGTTCATGGTGCCCGAGTGATCCTCCCGGGTTTTCCCGGTGCCGATGCCCTTGTCCTTCAAGCGGGACAGAGACGGCAAAACGTCAACAGGTGGGATAATTCCCTTTCGATATAACTCTCTGGATAGGATAATCTGCCCCTCGGTGATATAGCCGGTGAGGTCGGGGATAGGATGGGTCTTGTCGTCCTCAGGCATGGTTAGGATGGGGATCATGGTGATGGAGCCGGGCTTGCCCAGCTGACGGCCCGCCCGCTCGTACATGGTGGCCAAGTCGGTGTAGAGGTAGCCGGGGTAGCCACGACGGCCGGGGACCTCCTTCTTTGCCGCCGACACCTCCCGGAGGGCTTCGGCATAGTTGGTGATGTCTGTAAGGATGACCAGCACGTGCATCCCCTTCTCGAAGGCCAGGTACTCGGCGGCGGTGAGGGCCATACGAGGGGTGGAGATACGCTCCACCGCCGGGTCGTTGGCTAGGTTGGTGAAGAGGACGGTTCGGTCGATGGCCCCGGTGCGGCGGAAGTCCTGGACGAAGAACTCGGACTCCTCAAAGGTGATACCGATGGCGGCAAAGACCACGGCGAAGTTGGAGGAGTCCTCCCCCAGCACTCTGGCCTGACGGGCAATCTGGGCGGCCAGGTTGGCGTGGGGCAGGCCGGAGCCGCTGAAAATCGGGAGCTTCTGCCCACGGACCAGGGTGTTCAGGCCGTCGATGGTGGAGATGCCGGTCTGGATAAACTCGTTGGGATAGTCCCGGGCGGCGGGGTTTATGGGCAGGCCGTTGATGTCCCGGTGCTCCTCGGCCAGAATCTCAGGGCCGCCGTCAATGGGCTGACCCATGCCGTTGAAGACCCGGCCCAGCATATCGCCGGAGACGGCCAACTGGAGGGGGTGGCCCAGGAAACGAATTTTGGAATCGGCAAGATTGATGCCGGCGGAGTTCTCAAAGAGCTGCACCACGGCGTTGTCCCCATTGACCTCCAGCACCTTACAGCGGCGGAGAGAGCCGTCGGGCAGTTCAATTTCGCCCAGTTCGTCGTAGGTGACACCCTGGACCCGCTTGACCACCATCAGGGGGCCGTTGATTTCCTGGATGGTCTTATACTCTCGAATCATGCGTCCTCCCCTCCTTTCGCGGCGATGGCCTCGATCTCATCCACCATCTGGGCGCGGATGGCGGCGTAGCGGGCATTATATTCCTCCTCGGGAACGCTCTTGGCCCGGCCAATGCCCTCCCGGGCGGCGATGGCAAAGAGCTCCCTCACGTCGGCACCCCGGCCAATGGCGGCCCGGCAAAGGCGATCGTACTCCAAAATCATGCCCAGCATCTGGAACTGGCGGTCGTAGCTGGAGTACCAGTCAATCTCCAGGAAGCCGTTCTGCTGGAGAAAGTCCTCCCGAATCATCTTGGCGGTCTCCAGGGTGAGTTGGTCGGCGGCGGACAGGGAGTCCTTACCCACCAGCTGGACAATCTCGTTCAGGCTGGCCTCCTCCTGGAGGATGGCCATGGCCTTGTCCCGGCGGGCCATGTAATCGCGGCTCAGGTTGGCGTCGTACCAGGGCTTCAGGGCATCCAGATAGAGGGAGTAGGAGTTGAGCCAGTTGATCGCGGGGAAGTGGCGGCGATAGGCCAGGGAGGCATCCAGGGCCCAGAATACCTTTACGATACGCATGGTGGCCTGGGAGACAGGCTCGGACAGATCGCCGCCGGGAGGAGAGACTGCACCCACAGCGGTCAGACTGCCCCGGCGCTCTTTGTCGCTGGTGAGGCACTCCACCGAGCCGGCCCGCTCATAGAACTGGGCCAGACGGGAGGACAGGTAGGCGGGGTATCCCTCCTCGCCGGGCATCTCTTCCAGACGGCCGGACATCTCGCGCAGAGCCTCGGCCCAGCGGGAGGTGGAATCCGCGATGACGGCCACGTCGTAGCCCATGTCCCGGAAGTACTCGGCAATGGTGATGCCGGTGTAGATAGAGGCCTCACGGGCGGCCACGGGCATATCCGAGGTATTGGCGATGAGGACGGTCCGCTTCATGAGGGACTCCCCGGTGCGGGGGTCCTGAAGCTCGGGGAATTCCCGCAAAACGTCGGTCATCTCGTTTCCCCGCTCGCCACAGCCGATGTAGATGACGATATCTACGTCGGACCACTTGGCCAGCTGGTGCTGGATGACGGTCTTGCCCGAGCCAAAGGGGCCGGGGACGGCAGCGGTGCCGCCCTTGGCGATGGGGAAGAGGGTGTCGATGATACGCTGACCCGTCAGCAGGGGCTGACGGGGAGGATATTTGTGCTTATAGGGACGGCCCACACGGACGGGCCATTTCTGGACCATGGTGAGCTCCTGTTTCTCGCCATTTTCCAGCTGGAGGACGGCGATGGTATCCCGGATGGTGTGCGCTCCGCTCTCAATGGAGAGGAGGGTGCCCTTCATCCTGGGAGGGAGCATCACCTTGTGGAGGACCACCGAGGTCTCCTGCACGGTGCCCAGCACGTCGCCGCCGGTAAGAAAGTCCCCCGGCTTTGCCACAGGGGTGAAGGTCCACTTCTTCTCCTCGTCCAGGGCGGGGACCCGGATGCCACGGGTGAGGTTGGTCCCGGCCACCTTCATAATGCTCTCCAGGGGGCGCTGGATGCCGTCGTAAATGTTCTCAATGAGGCCGGGGCCAAGCTCCACGGAGAGAGGGGCGCCGGTGGTGACCACCTCGGCGCCGGGGCCCAGACCGGAGGTCTCCTCATAGACCTGGATGGAGGCGGCGTCGCCGTTCATGTTCAGAATCTCGCCGATGAGTCCCTGTTCGCCCACCCGGACCACATCGGCCATATTGGCGCCGGACAGGCCTGTGGCCACCACCAGGGGTCCGGACACTTTGACGATTTTTCCGCTCAATGTTTCAACCTTCCTTCTGGTATGCTTTTCCGTTTGGAAAGGGAATGACAGGATATTGCGCTACGGGTCGGGCGCATGGCCGATTGGATCAGCCATCGCCCCGCCGAAAATGCCACCAGTGTGCGCTTACAGAATATCCGCACCCACGGCGCGCTCCACTGACTTCTTCACCTGGGCCATGCCGATTCCCAGCGGGCCCTCCTTACCGGGGATGAGAATGATAGCGGGGGTGAGGCGGTCCTTGTACCGCTCCAGCTCAGGGCCCATGTACTGGGCATACTGTTCGGTGAGATAGATGACGGCGTAGTCCTCCTTCGCCATGGTGTGGAGGAGGGTCTTGGCCTCCTCCACCGTGTCGGCGGGGCGGACGGTGAGCCCCAGGGTCTGGAAGCCCAGGACGCTGTCCCGATCCCCCAGAACGGCGATCTTATAACTAGGCATAGCACTCACGCAGCCTTTCCAGGATGATTTCCTTGTCCAGGTCGGCCAGACGGCCCGAGAGGAGGATCCGCAGATTGGTCAGGTCCCCTTCCAGGGCGGCCAAATAGCCGATGACGGGAGCCTCCCCAAAGGGGACGAACTTGGCCTCAGCCAGGTAGGCGGTGAGCGCATTGTCACAGGCCCGCTCAAAGGCGGTGAGTCTGCCGCCCTTCACGGCGGCGGCCCCCAGCTCGGCGGCCTCCTTCAGGCGGGTGGTGGCGTAAAGCTCGGCAAGCCCCGCCCCACCGGCGGTAGCCACGGCCAGGATGCCCTGGTGGCCCACCGTACCCCCCTGGAAGAGGACCCCCTTCAAAAAGTCGGCGGTCTTTTTCATCCGCAGGGCCCGGACCAGACAGCGCAGGTTGGCCCCGTCCACCTGGAGCTGCACATAGCCCATGAGGTATTGGCTTCCGGTCTCCTTGGCCAGCCCGGTCAGGTCGGCAAAATAGGCCCGGTCCAGGGCCATGTCCAGCCGCTGGGGGTCCCCGGTCTCGGCCAGGACCCTCCGGCCCTCCTCCAGAGCAGCGGCCAGGGGCTTTGGCAGGGTGACCGAAGTGCCGGAAAGGGCTTCCTTCAGGGCCCGTGGGGACACCCGCCCGGTCTCCACCAGGAGTCGGTCGAAGTCCTTCCCCAGGGCCTCGGCCTTGAGAAGGGTCTTCAGATTGTGGTAGTCGTTTGGCACCTTAAACGCATCCAGGAGCCGGGGGTCTGGAAGACTCCCCTCCAGGTCGGCCAGGGCGGCCGCCCGGCGGTCGGAGAGCAACTTCTCCACCCCGTCGGGGGTGAGGTGGGCTGTCTCCCCATAGCCGCACTCGGCCAGGACCTTTACCGCGTCCTCCGGGGTGCGGGCCTCCAGCATCCGATCCAACCGCTCCCGGGTGACCAGCTGCCCCTCCATAGCGTGGATTCGGGCGGAGAGGCCCAGGTAGTCGGTGTCTTTGATCTTAGACAAGGGTCAGACCCCCTTATTCAAACAGCAGGTTGGCCACCTGTCCGGCCAAGTCGTTCCGGGCCAGACGGACCAGCATCTCAAAGGAACAGTTGACCTCCACTGCCCCATCGGCCAGGATGAGTCCCCCCCGGATGGGGGCGGTTTTCTCGCTCAGGGTAAGCATCCCGGTCCGTGCCAGGAGGGCGGAGGCCCCGGTGACCACCTTCTCTAAAAAGGCCCCTGTGCGGGTGTCGGAGAGGTCCTCCGGCAGCTTCGGGGTCACGTTTTTCGCCAGGATCTCGTTGGCAGCCATGACCACCGCCTTGCCCACCCGGGCCCGGTCCTTCTGGGAGAGGACAACGGCTTCCCGGCCGGTGGTGGCGGCCTTTACGGCCAAAGCCGCCAAAAGGTTTACATAATCCTCTTCCGGCAGGTCGCAGAGCTTATCGACAGCCTGGTCAAAGGCCTTTGTGACCATCTCCTGTTTGGCTGCCAGGGTGGCCTTGCGGCCCTCCAGGGCAGCCACGGCGGCCAGGCGTTCCTCACGCCGCTGGGCGTTCTGCTTGCCACGGGCCACAATGGCGTCGGCCTGGGTCTTTGCCTTGGCTTCGTAGTCGGCAAGGATGGCCGCCGCCTGGGCCTGGGCCTGGGCGTTGACCGTTTCGATTTCGGCTTTGGCATCGGCCTGGATGCGGCCGGTGATGGTTTCAATTCCGTTCATTTGGTTCCCACCTTTCACCATGGGGCGGCTATCAGCCGCTGATGTTGATGATCATCAGCATGGAAGCCAGAAGGGACAGGATGGCATAAAACTCCACGGTGATGCAGAGGACCATGCCCTTGGACCAGTCATCGGGCTTCTTGGCCAGGATGTTGATGGAGCCTGCGGCCACGCGGCCCTGGGCAATGGCGGAGAAGAGGCCGCCGAGGGCCATGGGCAGGCAGGCAAATAGGTACTGGAAGCCCTGGGTCAGGGTGAGGGAGAAGGCGGGACCGCCCGCGCCCTCCAGCAGGCCCATGCGGAAGATGGCGAAGAACCAGACCACCAGGCCGTACAGGCCCTGAGTACCGGGGATGACCTGAAGGATCATGACCTTACCGAACTTGGAGGGATCCTCACAGAGGAGGCCGGTACCGGCCTCACCGGCGATGCCGGTCCCCTTGGCGGACCCAATGCCGCTCAAAACTGCCGCGAGACCGGCCCCCAACAGAGCCAGTGCCAGACCACCAATGTTTTCCAGGAACATAACATTTTCCTCCTATCTTTACTCTTGGACCACGTCCACATATTTGGTTTGGAAGGCCAGAGGCCGGAAGGGCTTCCCGCCGTCCTTATAGAATTTTCCGAAATACTCCAGACACTGGAGGCGCAGGTCGTGGACGTAACAGCCCAGCAGATTCAGGGCAAAGTTCAGGGCGTTACCCGCGAACGAGATGATGAAAAAGATGACCACGTTGCCGGGGATGGCACCCAGGGTGTTGAATACCTGGGCAATGACGCTGCCCGCCAGCATGAGGGCCATAAGACGGGAGTAGGAGAGGATGTCGCCAAAGTAGCCGGTGACGTGATTATACAGAGA
>JAHHSF010000059.1 GCA_020025375.1 Oscillospiraceae bacterium
TCACCGGGGTCCGTGAGGACGGTACCCTCCTCCTCTCCCGTCGGCAGGCGCAGGAAGCCGCCCGGGAGCATCTTTTAACGACGGTCCAGCCGGGAGACATTCTCCCCGCCACAGTCACCCACCTGGAACCCTTCGGGGCCTTCGTAGACCTGGGGTGCGGTCTCCCCTCCATGCTGGGCATCGAAAACCTGTCGGTCTCCCGCATTCCCCACCCCAGTCAGCGGTTTTCCATTGGCCAGCAGATTTTCGTGGTTGTCACCGGCGTGGACCAGGCCCTGGGACGGCTCTATCTCAGCCACAAGGAGCTTCTGGGTTCCTGGCAGGAGAACGCCCAGGCCTTCGCCCCCGGCATGACAGTCCCCGGAATCATCCGGGGGCTCAAGGAGTATGGCGCCTTTGTGGAGCTGACCCCCAATCTGTCCGGCCTGGCCGAACTGAAGCCTGATCTGCGGGAAGGGGCATGGGTCTCGGTCTACATCAAATCCATCCTTCCAGAGCGGATGAAAATCAAGCTGTTGGTCATCGGGGAGCTCCCCCCACTGGCTACCCCCGCACCCCTACAGTACTTCCAAACCAGCGGGCGCATCGACCGCTGGGAATACGCCCCGCCGGGTTGCCGGAAGGTCGGCGCAGTCAGCGTATTCAGCCCTTGATGTTATCCCAGTAAGCCTTGGCGGTCTGCTCGGTCTTGTTGGGGCCGTACTCATAATAGCGGCGGCCCACCAGAACATCGGGCAGGTACTGCTGGCGCACCCAATGGCCTGGAAAATCATGAGGATAAAGATAGCCCTGGTCCCGCTCCATCCCCGCGCTGTCAAAGTGCTTGTTCTGGAGCTGGCGGGGGATCGGGCCGGTCTTCCCTGCCCGGATATCCGCCATGGCGTTGTCCAGGGCCAGATGGCCGGAGTTGGACTTGGGGCTGGTCGCCATCAAAATGGCGGCATCCCCCAAGGGGATGCGGGCCTCGGGGAGGCCCAGCATATTGGCCGCATCCACACAGGCCTTCACGATGGGGATGATCTGTGGGTAGGCCAGACCAACATCCTCGCAGGCGATGACCATGAGTCGGCGGCAGGCAGAGATCATATCCCCCGCCTCCAGAAGGCGGCCCAGATAGTGGCAGGCGGCGTCCGGGTCAGAGCCACGGATGGACTTCTGGAGGGCGGAGAGGATGTCATAGTGATCGTCCCCCTCCCGGTCGTACCGCATCGCCGACCGCTGGGCCGCTATTTGAGCGTCCTCCAGAGTAACAATTCGTTTGCCATCCACAGTTTTCCCGCTACTGACCAGAAGTTCCACGGCGTTGAGGGCCTTCCGCACGTCCCCGCCGCAGGCGGCGGCGATGTGCTTCGCCACCCCCTCCTCTATTGTCAGTTCCGTGCCGCTTCGCTCCCCCATGAGACGGAATCCCCGCTCCACGGCGGGCAGGGCCTCCTCCGCCGTGACCGGCTTAAACTCAAAAACACTGGACCGGGAGAGAACGGCGTTGTAGACATAGAAGTAGGGGTTTTCCGTGGTGGATGCGATAAGGGTGACCTGCCCCCCCTCCATCACCTCCAGGAGAGACTGCTGTTGCTTCTTGTTGAAGTACTGAATCTCGTCCAGGTAGAGGAGGATCCCGTTGGGGGCCAGCATGGTCCCCACGTCTGCAAGCACGTCCTTCACATCGGTCAGGGAGGCGGTGGTGGCGTTGAGCCGCCGCAGGGTCCGCCCCGACCGCTGGGCGATGAGGTTGGCCACCGTGGTCTTTCCCGTCCCCGAGGGGCCGTAAAAGACCAGGTTGGGCACCTCCCCGCTCTCGATAATGCGGCGAAGGAGGCCGTTGTGGCCTAAAATATGGGTCTGCCCCACCACCTCGTCCAGGCTCTGAGGCCGAATTTCATCTGCCAGTGGCTTGCGCGGCATGGCAAGTCCTCCTTTTTCCTTATTGCGCGGACCGATAGACCAGGAGGATGGCCTCCTCTACGGTGCAGGGCTGCTTGGGGGACAAGCTGTTTTCCCCGGTCCCCTTCATCGACTTAGCAGCCACCAGGGCTGAGAGGGCCTCAACGGCCCAATCGGCCACATCGCCGCCGTCGGCGTAGGCGGCCAGATCGGCGCTCTCGGTAAATTTCACTTCCGCCTTCGTCAGAGTGCGGTAGAGCATGGCGGCCAACTCCTGCCGGGTGAGCTGGCCCGTCGGGTCAAAGACATTCTCTCCTCTGCCCTGAACGATGCCTGCGGCATAAGCTTTCAAAACCACTTTATCCGTCGTATCTGTAAAGGTATCTTCCTTCGCAGGCAGCAGGGCACTCCCGGTGGTCTTTTCCAGGTAGTTCACCGCCAGCTCGGCAAACTGGAGGCGGGTGATATGGTCGGTCTGATAGAAGTTGCACCGATCGGTGACATAGCACGCCGATTTGGCTTCGGCCACTTCGGCGGCGGCCCAGGACGAATTGAGAATGGGATTTTCCAGCATCCCGTAGACCCCGTCCGCCCGGACCGAAGCCCAGCCGTGGTCGAAGTCGCCAACGCCGTCATAGATAAAGGGCACGATCAAATTGCCGGCCTCGTCCCGGAACCCCCACCGGAAGTCATCATTATCTGCTTTCTCCAGGCCCTCATAAAACCGCTCCCACGTTGTGGTGGGGTCATACCCCTCCACAATATTTCCGGCGGTGTCAATATAGATTTTGGAGGAATGATTAAAGGCCGTATAGACCTCGGCCACGCCGTTGTCATCAAACTTCCCACCGTACAGCTCGTTTTTCGGGCTGGTATAATAGGTATACTGCGGCTCAATCACCATGTTTCCGTCCTTGTCGGCGAAGCCAATCCCGCCATCCATATAGACACCCCACAGGCCATGACCGGCCCGCCAAACTTTATAAACGCCTTCCGGGAACAGGTCCCGGCCTGTGGTATCCACCACGTGATCGCCGTTGTAGTCATACACAATAGCAAAGCCGTCAGTCCCGAAGTCTCCCATCCCGCTGATGTCCGCGTAATAGCGGCAGGGCACGGCTTGATTGCCGTCTCCATCAATATAACCCCAGTTGCCCTGGTTGTCCTGGATGGCGGCGTAGCTGTTTTTGAAGGGCCTGGCGTTCCAGTAGTCGTAGTCGGTGCGGAGCTTGCCGTTCAGGTCGGCAATGGCAAAGAGTCCGCCTTTTGAAAGAATCTGGACGTTGACCGGGTTTTTCGCCATCTCCAGAGTGTCGTACCGGAACTCGGTCACCGTCCTGCCATCCAGGTCGATTCTGCCCCACTTTCCCGCTTTCATGGCCCAGGCCAGTCCGCTCTCGTCAAAGGGCTCCATGGAGTCAAAAACGTAGTCGGTGTACGACGTTCCGTCCAAATCGAATAGGCCGTAGGCCGGCTCTCTGCCCGGCGGCAACCGCCTGGCTCCACAAAACATTGCTATCTGTGGCTCCCAGGGCGGTTATGGGACATACGCTCATCAGCAGGGTGAGAGCCAGCAGGATGGAACAAAGACGCTTTTTCATCGGAATCTCCCTTCCATACCATCAGCACTTGCTTCGTGGTAGAATTCTTCATCCGTAGATGGGGTGCTTCCCGGTGAGCTCAGCTACCTGGGCGCGGATGTCGTCGGCCTTGGCATCAAACTCGGTGGCGGTCTGCCAGATGAGCTTGCCCACCAGGGCGCAATCCGTCTCATCGAAGCCACGGGTGGTGACGGCGGGGGTGCCCACCCGGATGCCGCTGGTGACAAAGGGCTTCTCCGGGTCGTTGGGGATGGCGTTCTTATTGACTGTGATATTCACCTCGTCCAGGCGGCGCTCCATCTCCTTGCCGGTAATACCTGCCTTTCGCAGGTCCACCAGCATGAGGTGGTTGTCCGTGCCGCCGGAGACCAGGTCGAAGCCGCTCTCGGTGAGGCTGGCGGCCATGGCCTTGGCGTTTTTCAGAATCTGGGCCTGATAGGTCTTGAACTCCGGCTTAAGGGCCTCGCCCAAAGCCACCGCCTTGGCGGCGATGATGTGCTCCAGTGGGCCGCCCTGGCTGCCGGGGAAAATTGCGGAATCAATCTTCTTGGCCAGTTCCTCCCGGCAGAGGATCATGCCGCCGCGAGGGCCCCGGAGGGTCTTATGGGTGGTAGTGGTCACCACGTCGGCATAGGGCACGGGGCTTGGATGAAGCCCGGCGGCCACCAGGCCGGCGATGTGGGCCATGTCCACGAAGAGGTAGGCCCCGACCTCCTTGGCGATCTCGGAGAAAGCCTTGAAGTCGATGATACGGGGGTAAGCAGAGGCCCCGGCCAGAATCATGCGGGGCTTATGCTTTTTCGCCAGATCCCGCACCTGATCATAGTCGATGAAGCCCTCGTGGTTTACCCCATAGGAGACGATGTTATAGTTCTTACCGGAGAAGTTCACAGGGCTGCCGTGGGTCAGGTGGCCACCGTTGGACAGGTCCATACCCAGCACGGTGTCCCCCAGGTCACAGAGGGCAGCGTAGACAGCGTAGTTGGCCTGAGCGCCGGAGTGGGGCTGGACATTGGCATGCTCGGCGCCGAAGAGGGCCTTCGCCCGGTCCCGGGCCAGCTCCTCCACCACGTCCACACACTGACAGCCACCGTAATACCGCTTGCCGGGGTAGCCCTCGGCGTACTTGTTGGTGAGGACGGTACCCGCCGCCGCCAGGACGGCTTCGCTGACGATGTTCTCAGAGGCAATAAGCTCGATGTTCCGCCGCTGGCGGTCGTACTCCGCCCGGACAGCCTCTCCCACAGCGGGGTCCAGCGCGGTCAAAAAGTCCATCATTTCAGTGACCATGGTAATTTCTCCTTCCGATTCTATGGATATTTTACATTATATCGAATCACCAATCAAAACACAACGACCTGCCGCAAATTGGGGGTCGAAATTTCCCAATGGGTATGATATGATGGGAAATAAGAGGTGATTTCCATGAAGAAAAAAGAGCGTGCCCGCATGGCGGTGGACCTGCTGAAGGAGGCCTACCCCGATGGCATCTGCTCCCTGCAATATAAAAAAGATTACGAACTTCTCTTTGCCGTGCGGCTCTCTGCCCAGTGTACCGATGCGCGGGTAAACCTGGTCACCCCCGCTCTCTTTGCCCGCTACCCCACACTGGAAGCCCTGGCCGGGGCCGAGATCGACGAGGTGGCCGAGTACATCCACTCCACCGGCTTTTTCCGGGCCAAGGCAAAGGACATCGTCCTGGCCGCCCAGCTGCTTCTTTCCGATTACGGCGGCAAGGTTCCCGGCACCATGGAGGACCTTTTGCGCCTGCCCGGGGTAGGCCGAAAAACGGCCAACCTCATCCTTGGGGACGTACATCATGTCCCCGGAGTGGTCATTGCCGACACCCACTGTATCCGCATCGCCGGGCGGCTGGGCCTCACCGACGGCACCAAGGACCCGGGCAAGGTGGAGGAACAACTACGAAAAATCCTCCCCCCGGAGGAGTCCAATGACTTCTGTCACCGGCTGGTCCTCCACGGCCGGGCGGTGTGCACCGCCCGGAAGCCTTATTGCGAAAACTGTACCCTGGCAATCTGTTGTAAGACAGGACAGCCCTGATCAAAGAAAAAACCGTTACCCTTTCTGGGTCGCTCTGGCCGTCGGGCTGGTATTTCCCTTTCTGCCCCATAAAGACGAAAAACAATGGCGTTCCGCTTAAAAAGCGGGACACCATTGTTTTTTCCTATCAGGTCCAGTTCCATTCAATAAGATGGGTCACCCGGTCGTCCTCGGTCTCAATCTGGAAAAGGGGCGGCTCTTCGCAGGAAGCCAGATAGTCGGCAAGCTCCTGGGTCCTATCAATCTGTTTCCAGCCCTTCTCGTTCAGGAGCCATATCTTCGCGTCCGCCAAAGGTTCGGTCTTGGTGGTCTCTTGACCGTTCACTACGGCGTACTGCCGCTGGGAAAAATCCTCCCCAGCCGCCGCCAGCTCCTTGGCGTACTCGGTCCGCTCCTCCTCATCCCAGGCCCAGATAAGCTCGGCCTCGTCATAGGTCAGCTCGTCGTCCACCAGGGTGTGGAGATACCCAACCTCGTCGGTCTCCACTCTGGCCAGAGAAAACAGGGTGATGGGCTGGTCATAGACGGTGTGGCCGGTCTCGATGGTCTGGCCCCCGCAGGTGAGGTAGACCGTGTTCCAGTTCAGATTGGCCAGGAGTGTATAGGCCACTGCGCTCATGGCCATCCCCTCTCCCGCAGTGCCGTTCAGCGCGGAGAGGAACTCCTCCGACAGGTCCACCTCCCCGTCTCCCTCTCCGTATTCCGTGAATGAATTTACCTTTACACCATTTGGTACAGCATCTTCCCGAGCCAATTCAGCCAGCAAATTCACCGGGCCTACCTCCACCATGGAGCGGTTTTCCAGCTCCATCCACATGGCATCGTCATCCGGAAGGAAAAGGGTCACTTTTTTGAGCGGAGGGGGGGAAGCCAAAAGCGCCGTTGGCTCCAATGTGGGAGGCGGCGTGTGTCGGTCCGCCCCACAACCCGCCAGCAAGAGCAGAATCAAACCAAACGATAACATTCTTTTCATAGAGGCCTCCTCCTTTGCATTCTTAGACGTATTGTAATCCATTTCGTTCCCGTTAGCAGTCACTTTTTGTCAGGCGGCAGAAAATTTGCCCATTTTTCAGGAAAATCACTCCGTAGCTGGGGGAACAGCGCCAGCCCACGCTCCCGGGATTCAGGAGCCATAGGCCGTTCACCTTTTCGCAGAGGGGCTGGTGTGTATGACCGAAGAGGGTGGCATCCACCCCCTGCCGCTTGGCCTCGGCAATGAGGCCGCCGGGACCGGACTTCACCGAATAGGTGTGTCCGTGGGTCAGAAAAAAACGCTTCCCCGCCCGCTCCACGGTGCTTTCCCAGGGGGCGGACCCCATCCTGTCGCAGTTGCCAGCCACCGCCGTGATGGGGAGGGCGGGATTCTCCACCCGAAGCAGGTCCAGGTCCGCCAGCCCATCTCCCAGGTAAAAGACCTCGTCGGGCTGTTCTGCAGCCACCACCTCTGACATGGCGTGTCTGTTGCCATGGCTGTCGGAAAAGACCAAAATTTTCATAGGCTCACCTTCCTGTGATAGAACGCATAGAATGGTTCATAAGATTGTGGAGGAGGACGCGTATGCAACTGCCCAACGACATTCTCAAGTCACCCCAAGCGGCCCAACTACTGAAAAATAAGGACCAGGTCATGAAGATGATGAACTCCCCCGACGCACGCAAGCTGATGGAACTGCTCCAGCAAAACGGCGGTGCCGGACTACAAGGGGCGGCGGACGCCGCTCTAAAGGGGGACCCCTCCAAGCTCATGGGGATGGTCCAGCAACTTATGCACAGCCCGGAAGGGGCCAAAACCGTGGAAAAGCTCAACCGGGATATGATGAAGTAAGACAAGAGCGAAAGGGGGCACGGACATGAGTGAGTTTGAGGAGACTCTGGGTTCCATTCTGGGCAATCCCGACGCCATGGCCCAAATCATGTCCCTGGCACAGAACATTGGCGGCGCTCCGGCTCCGGCGGAGGAGGACACCCCTCCACCATCGGTCCCCGCCCCTGTGGCGCCGGAGTCCTCAACACCCGACTTGAGCGTCCTCATGGGTTCCCTGGGGAATATCGACCCCCAACTCATCCAGACCGGCCTGCAGCTCTACACTGAGTTTTCCCAGGGGGAGGACGAGCGCGTCGCTCTCCTCCTGGCCCTGCGGCCCTTCCTTAAGGAGGAGCGGCGGGCAAAGATCGACCGGGCCATTCAGATCGCCCGGCTAACCCGTCTGCTTCGGGTGGGGTTCCAGCTGTTCAAGGGAAGGGGGGGCGACGATGTATAACCG
>JAHHSF010000006.1 GCA_020025375.1 Oscillospiraceae bacterium
TGTTTAATTGGGAATAAAAAAACACCGTATGGAATTCCATACGGTGTTTTTTTATGCCAAACCATTCCTTCGCAAGAAACGGATAAAAAAACGGCAGGGTCTCCCCTGTCGTTTTTTCTGTATTCATTGGATGTGGACGGCAACCTCTTCTTAGACCCAACTATCTTCGATTTCCCGTTTCTTGGCCCGGGTCATGAGTTCATTGAGAACATCACGGGCGCTCTTCCCATGGTAGAGCACCTCATAGGCCGCCTCGGTGATGGGCATTTCCACACCCAGCTTGTCGGCCAGAGCTTTGGCAGTGGCGGCGGCATAGTACCCCTCCACCACGGCCCCCACTTCTTTGCGGGCCTCGTCCACCGGCTTCCCCTGCCCCACCAGGATGCCACACCGGCGGTTTCGGGAGTGCATGGAAGTACAGGTAACGATAAGGTCCCCTACCCCGGCCAGGCCGGCAAAGGTCTCCTTCCGCCCACCCATGGCCTCTCCTAGGCGGGCAATCTCAGAAAGGCCCCGGGTCATAAGGGCAGCCTTGGTATTATCCCCAAAGCCCATACCATCGCAACAACCGGCACAGAGGGCGATGACGTTCTTGAGGGCGGCGGCCAGCTCCACACCCACCACGTCATCGCTGGCGTAGACACGGAAGCGTTCGTTCATAAAGAGATCCTGGACCAGCTCGGCAGCCTCCTTGTTTTCCGAGGCCGAGACCACGGTGGTAGGCATATGGCGCCCCACCTCTTCGGCATGGGAGGGGCCGGAGAGGGCCACCAGAGGGTGCCCTTTCCCTACCTCGGACTCGATAACCTGGGTGAGGGTCAGGGAGGTGTCCTTTTCGATGCCCTTGGAGACAGATACCAGGATGGTTCCCTCATCCAGAAGGGTAGAAAGTTGCCGGGCAGTATCCCGCACAGCAAAGGAAGGTGTGGCAAGGACAACCACATTACAGCCCTTGACTACACTCATATCGGTGGTAAACTTCAGACACTCGGGCAGAGGGACCCCCTTCAGCAGGGGATTTTCATGGTTCTCCCGAAGGACCCGGCTCTCCTCCTCGGCATAGGACCAGAGAGTGACGTCGTTGCCGTTCTCCAGCAGGACCAGCGCCAGGGCGGTGCCCCAGGCGCCGGAGCCGATGACCGCTGTTTTCATTTGCCTTCCTCCTTCTTTTTATGGAGAGAGAACTTGTTCTCTGTTCCGGACAGGAGCCGATGGATATTGGCCCGGTGCATATACAAAATCAAGCCTCCGATAATGACCGAGAGAATCAGCAGAAACAGGTCGTGATACACAAACCAGGTGGCAAAGGGGAAGCTGGCCCCGGCCCAGCAGGAACCCAGAGAAACGTACTTGGTGAGGACAGCCAGAATGAGGAAACCGCCCCACACCACCAGGGCAATTCTCCAGTCGATCATAATGGCGATAGCGCCGCCGGAGAGGATGCCCTTTCCCCCCCTAAAGTGGAACATACAGGGGAACATATGACCCAGCAGGCAAAAAAGGCCGGCCCAGTACTTTCCGGTAGTCGCAAGCATCTCCGTGCCGATGGTCTGGAACACGAAAGCCCCGATGAGAACGGCGAATACCGCCTTCAGCACGTCGCAGAGGATGACCACGACGGTCAGGGGGCCGCCGAAGGTGCGGTAGAAGTTGGTGAGGCCCGCATTGCCGCTGCCGTGATTTCTCACGTCATCCCGGAGAATATACTTGGAAACGATGACGGCACCGTTGAAGCAACCCAGAAAATAGGCCACCACGGCCACCAGGGCCATGATGCCCAGGGTCCACCAGAGCAGAGAGGTCCCACGCTCATGCTTCAGCCAGGCGAGGTAGCCGAACATCCCTACCTTATCATTGATCCACGCGTACACATGGTCGTTGACCGCCGTGGGCAGATACAGCATCTTTTCCAACACTCAGTCCTCCTTATCGCCCTTCTGCCGGATGGTCAGCTTCACAGGGGTACCCTCCAGACCGAAGGTGTTGCGGATCTGGTTCTCCAGATACCGCTGATAGGAAAAGTGGAAGAGCTGGGCATCGTTGCAGAAGCAGACAAAGTGGGGAGGCTTAATGCCCACCTGGGTCATATAGAAGATCTTCAGCCGGCGGCCCTTGTCTGTGGGCGGCTGGACCCGGGCGGTGGCATCGGCCAGGACGGAATTGAGCATCCCGGTGGTGATGCGCATGGCGGCCTGGTCGTTCACATAGTTGATAAGCTCAAAAATGCGGTCCACACGCTGGCCGGTGAGGGCCGAGAGGAAAACAATGGGGGCGTAGGTCATATAGGACAAGTCCCGGCGGATGTTTTCCCGCATCCGGTCCATGGTTTTGTCGTCCTTCTCCACGGCATCCCACTTGTTCACCACGATAATGCAGGCCTTGCCCGCCTCATGGGCCAGGCCGGCCACCTTGGTATCCTGCTCAGTGACCCCCTCGTTGGCATCAATCATGATGAGGCACACATCACACCGCTCCACCGCCATGGTGGCCCGGAGAACGGAGAACTTCTCGATGGGGTCGTCCACCTTGGACTTCTTCCGCATCCCGGCAGTGTCGATAAAGACATACTTTCCCTTGTCGTTCTCAAAGTAGCTGTCGATGGCGTCCCGGGTGGTGCCCGCCATGTCGGAGACGATGACGCGCTCCTGACCCAGAATGCGGTTGATCAGGGAGGACTTGCCCACGTTGGGCTTGCCGATAAGAGCAACGCGAATAGCGTCGGACTCCTCTTCCTCCTCCTCGTCACTGGGGAAGTACTTCATGCATTCATCCAGCAGGTCACCGGTGCCGTGGCCATGGACGGCGGAGACCGCAATGGGGTCCCCCAGGCCCAGGTTGTAGAACTCGTAGATGTCCGGGTTGGTACGGCCCACCTGGTCCATCTTGTTCACCGCCAGAACCACGGGCTTGCCGGAGCGCAGAAGCATATTGGCAACCTCATGGTCGGAGGCGGTAAGGCCGGTCTTGATGTCGCAGACAAAGATGATCACATCGGCGTTTGCAATGGCAATCTCAGCCTGACGGCGCATGAAGGCCAGAATCTCACTGTCGGTCCCCGGCTCGATACCGCCGGTATCCACCAGGTCGAAGGTACGGCCGCACCAGTCGCACTCAGCATAGATTCTGTCACGGGTCACGCCGGGGGTATCCTGCACAATGGACAGGCGCTGACCACAAAGCTTGTTGAACAGCATGGATTTGCCCACGTTGGGGCGGCCCACGATGGCAACGAGAGGTTTAGACATGGGTCTCACTTCCTTTTGGCGCAAGGCCTAAATTACACTTCAAAAATGGCGTCGCACAGGTCGAAGCCATCCTGGTTGACAGGAATCACTTTCACCCCAAGCTCCCGCTCCACATCGGCCAGGGTCACGTCGTCCAGGAACACGTCCTCCCCGTGGCGGAGCATATTGACCGGGATGAGAAGCCGTTCCCCCAGGGGCTTGTCCTTGAGCTGGGCAATCAGGTCCCCGCCGGTGATAAGGCCGGAGACCGTGATAGTGGTACCGAAAAAGTGGTTTTCGATGGGATAGACCACACCCTTAGTATGGCATTTGGAGGCCGCCCTGTCAACGATTTCCCCAATCCAGGGAGCGATATCCACCCCGCAGGCAGTGGAATAGGAGCGGACCTCCTCCACCTCATCGGCCAGCCCTAAGGCGCTGTCAAACTCGGTACGCAAAAGGCGCATCATGCCAACGCCGTTTTCCAGCTGGGTGTAGTCCTCATAATAGTCGTCTTCCGGAATGGCCCTGCCCGCTCGGAGGTAGAACTCATCCGAACACCAGAACAGGGTGGTCCCATGGGTTTCCAGACACTTCCTGCCGTAGGCCTCTACCATATCCACCACCTGAGCAGCACTCTCCTTCTCATAAGGCTTTAACGGATAAAGCCCCTCCCGGTGGCGGGTCAGCCCCACCGGGACAATGGAAACGCTATTCACTGCGGGATAGAGGGCGGCCAGGTCCTCCATGCTCTTCTGGAGCTGGGAACCGTCGTTGAGGCCCGGGCAGGAGACAATCTGGCAGTTCATGGTGATGCCCCCCCGGGCGAACTTCTTCATCATCTCCAGGCCCCGTCCTCCCTGCTTGTGACCCAGGAGCAGAGAGCGCAATTCCGGGTCGGTGGCGTGGACCGAGATGTTGATGGGCGAGATGTGCAGGTCGCAGATGCGCTGGGCCTCCCGGTCGGACAGATTGGTGAGGGTGATGTAGTTGCCCATGAGGAAGGAAAGCCGGGCATCATCGTCCTTAAAATAGAGGCTCTCCCGCATTCCCTTGGGAAGCTGGTCCACAAAGCAGAACAGGCAGTTATTGGCGCAGGAGCGGGCTTTATCCATGAGATAGGTCTGGAAGTTCAGCCCCAGATCCTCCCCCTCCTCCTTCCGGAGGGTCAGGGTGCGCGTATCCCCCCCACGGCTCAGTTCCAGGGTAAGCTCCGGGTCGTAGGTATAAAATTTATAGTCCAGCACATCCACGATGGGATGTCCGTTGACCTTTAAAAGCGTCTCCCCCGCCTCCACCCCGGCCCGCTGGGCAGGACTGTGGCGGTCCACGCTCTCAATGATGGTACGGCTCATGGCTCACCTCGTTTTCTATGGTGTCGCGCTACGGATTAGGCGCACGGCCTATCCCCTTGCGCTTCTGTATTATACCCTACTTCAAGGCAAAAAGATAGAGGGGATGAAACCCCTCTACTTTTCGCGTGTTCGATTATTTCGCCTCGGCCTTGTTCAGGTCCTTGTCGCCGTAAGTCATGCAGGACTTGCAGATACGGTGGGGCAGACGGATGGCACCGCACTTGGGGCAGGTGGTAGCGTTGGGAGTCTCCAGCTTCCACACAGAAGAACGGCGCTTGTTCCGGCGCTGCTTGGATACTTTACTCTTAGGGACTGCCATTTATGACACCTCCTTGATGATGTTACGCTGTTGAGTCGCTCGCTCAGTCCTTGTCCTCCAATAGCTTGGCGAGCGACGCCAAACGGGGGTCTACTTCAGGCTTGCACCGGCATACTTCGTGGTTTAAGTCCACACCGCACCCGGAACAAAGTCCCTTGCAGTTTTCTGAGCAGAGATGCTTGGTATCCATACTGAGGACAAAGGCTTCCCGGACCAGCTCGTCCAAATCCAACTCGTCGCCATCCAAAAGGATGATGTCGTCGTTCTCCTCGTTTTCCAGCTCAGTGGCAAGCAGGGCATCGAGAGAGACAATCTGCTCCTCCGTGAAGGGTTTCAGGCACCGGTCACAGGTGAGCGAGAGCGTGGTCACGGCTTCTCCTTCCAGAAGCAGAGCGTCGGCGGCGTTCCGCACCCGTCCAATCACATGGATGGGTTGCATGGCAGGGGTCTCCCCATAGAACTCCAGATCAGACAGATCCATCTGAAAATCAAAGGAAGCCGAGGCGCCAGGGACGTTGATAATGTCTTTCAGGTTCAGTCGCATGGTACACCTCACAGAATGGTACAGCGAGTATTATAATGAAAATACCGCCGAATGTCAAATACTTTCTTTGATTTTTTTACTTTTTATGTTATGCTGTCTCTATCCTCTGTTCACGAGGGACGAATTGGGGGTATTTACCTTGAAAGAATTTGTGATCGGAAAAAACGATGCCGGACAGCGGCTGGACCGCTGGCTGGCAAAGACCCTGCCCATCCTCCCCGCTCCCCTGGCCCAAAAATACATCCGCCTGAAACGGGTGAAGGTCAACGGCAAAGGCTCCAAGCGGGACGCCCGCCTCAAGATAGGGGATGTGCTCCAACTTTATATCAACGACGAGTTTTTCGACGCGCCCGCGCCGGAGAACGCCTTTTTGTCGGTCTTTAAGCCTCAGCTTGACATCGTATACGAGGACGAAAACCTCCTGCTCTTAAACAAACGGCCCGGCCTGCTGTGCCACCCAGACGAGCATGAGCGGGTGGCCACCCTCATCACCCATATCCAGGCCTACCTTTATCAAAAGAAGGAGTGGGACCCCCGGAAGGAGAACTCCTTTACACCCGCTCTCTGCAACCGCATTGACCGGAACACCGGCGGCATCGTCATCGCCGCCAAAAACGCCGAGACCCTGCGGGTGATGAATCAGAAGATCAAGGATCGGGAACTTGAGAAATACTACCTCTGTGTCATCCGGGGAACGCTAAATCCCCCCGTGGGAAAACTGGAGGGTTTTCTTCTGAAGGATGAGGTGAAAAAGCAGGTCTCGGTCCACAGCCGCCCCATCCCCGGCGGGAAAAGCGCCGCCACCCTCTACCGGACCCTCAAGACCCAGAACGGCCTCTCCCTGGTGGAGTGCCAGCTCATTACCGGCCGCACCCACCAGATCCGGGCCCAGTTCGCCGCCGCCGGCCATCCCCTTCTGGGTGACGGAAAGTACGGCCTTGAGCGGGATAACAAGCAGTACGGCCGGAAGATTCAAGCGCTTTGGTCCTATAAGCTGACCTTCCATTTCACCACCGATGCCGGTCCCCTGAACCATCTCAACGGGCGGTGCTGGACCGTGCCCCATGTGGATTTTGTGGAGGAATATTTCCCCGGTTATACCCTGCCCTTTTCCAAGGGGGAAATTTCGTAAATATCATTGACTTTTGGCGATTTATTCTATATATTGTACTATGTTTGCATATGCGGTATTCCGCAAAGAACGGAGGAGGATAATGTCCAAAGAACTTATCCGCTTGTCGGATTGCGTCATGAAATATGACGACGAGGTGATTCTCGATCACCTGAATCTCTACATCAATGATAAAGAATTCCTCACGCTCCTCGGGCCAAGCGGCTGCGGCAAGACCACAACCCTTCGAATCATCGGCGGGTTCCAGACGCCCACCTCGGGGGACGTGTTTTTTGACGGCAAACGCATCAACAATGTGCCGCCGCACAAGCGGAAGATCAATACGGTCTTCCAGAAGTACGCTCTCTTTACCCACATGAACATTTTCGAAAACGTGGCCTTTGGCCTGCGCATCCAGAAACGCCCGGAGGCCGAGATCGTCCGCCGGGTGGAGGAAGCCCTGGAGCTGGTGAATCTCCCCGGCTATGGCAAGCGTAGCGTCACCTCTCTCTCGGGCGGCCAGCAGCAGCGTGTGGCCATCGCCCGGGCCATCGTCAACCGCCCTCAGGTCCTCCTGTTGGACGAGCCCCTGGGGGCCCTGGACCTGAAGCTCCGCAAGGATATGCAGGTCGAGCTGAAAAACATCCAGCGTGAGGTGGGTATTACCTTCATCTACGTCACCCACGATCAGGAAGAGGCCCTCACCATGTCGGACACCGTAGTGGTCATGGACAAGGGCAACATCCAGCAGATCGGCACCCCCATCGATATCTACAATGAGCCCAAGAACGCCTTTGTGGCCGACTTCATCGGGGAGTCCAATATCATCGACGGTGTCATGGTAGAGGACAAGGTGGTCAAGCTGTATGGGAAGAAGTTCCCCTGCCTGGACACCGGCTTTGCCCCCAACGAGCCCGTGGACGTGGTCATCCGTCCCGAGGACATCGACATTGTCCCTGTGGAGCAGGGCCAGCTCACCGGCACCGTCACCGAAGTGATTTTCAAGGGAATGCACTACGACATCATCGTGGATTTCCAAGGCTTCAAGTGGCTCATTCAGACCACCGACTTCTCCCCTGAGGGGGCCAAGATCGGGGTCAAGATCGACCCAGACGGCTTCCACGTGATGAAGAAGAGCACATACTCCGGCAAATTCGGCGATTACAGCTCCTATTCCTCCGAATACGACGAGCTGAGCGAGGCCTCCGACGAGGAGGGCGAAGAGGATGAAGAGTAAGGCCATCTCCTTCCCTTACGTAGGGTGGATGGGGCTCTTTGTCATCGCTCCCATCCTTATCATCACCGTCTACGCCTTCACCTCGGCGACTGGCGGCTTCACCCTGGCAAACTTTCAGGACATGGCCCAATACGCCTCCGCCTTCGGGCGCTCCTTCCTCCTGGCCGCTGTGGCCACCGTGGTCTGTGTGCTCATCGGTTACCCCATGGCCTACTATCTGGCCCGGGAGACCGGCTGGCTCCACCGCATGGCCACCATGCTCATCATGCTCCCCATGTGGATGAACTTTCTTCTGCGTACCTACTCCTGGAAATTCCTGCTGGAACGCAACGGTCTCATCAACGCTTTCTTCGACCTCTTCGGCCTGGGCCCCTTCCAGATGATTGACACCCAGGGAGCTATCGTCCTGGGCATGATCTATAACTTTCTGCCCTACATGGTCCTACCGATCTTCTCGGTCATTGAGAAAATCGACCCCAAGGTCATTGAGGCCGCCCAGGATCTTGGGGCCAACAGCGTGACCGTCTTCCGCCGGGTCATCTTTCCCCTGTCCCTGCCCGGTGTTCTCTCCGGCATCACCATGGTGTTCATCCCATCGGTGTCTACCTTTGCCATCTCCCGGTTGCTGGGGGGGAGCAAGACCCTCCTGCTGGGCAACCTCATCGACATGCAGTTTCTGGGCGGTGCCTATAATCCCCATCTTGGTAGCGCTATTTCCCTGGTGATGATGGTCATTGTCATGGTCTGCATGGCTCTCATGAACCACTTTGGCGATGGGGAACAGGGGGTGACCCTATGAAAAAGAACGGTATCCTCAGCCGCCTGTTTATGGCCCTGTGTTTCCTCTTCCTCTACGCTCCCATCCTTGTGCTGGTGGTCTTTTCTTTCAATGCCTCCAAGTCCAAGGCGGTCTGGGCCGGCTTCTCCCTCAAGTGGTACGCCGAGCTCTTCCAAAATGAGATGATCCTCAACGCCTTATGGCTCACCTTGGCGGTTTCTGCCCTGGCAGCCATCATCTCCACCGTTCTAGGCACCGCCGCCGCCATCGGCTTCCGCAACATGAAGCACCGGAGCCGGAGCGTGTGCATGACCATCAACAACATCCCCCTGACCAACGCCGACATCATCACCGGTGTGTCCATGATGCTCCTCTTCCTGTTTGGCATCTCGGCGGTCAACGGCCTGTTCGGGTTCAAGTGGAGGATGGGTTTCGCCACCCTGCTCATCGCCCACATCACCTTCGATGTGCCCAACGTCATCCTGTCGGTGATGCCGAAGCTCCGCCAGCTGGATCCCAACATTTACGAGGCGGCCCAGGATCTGGGGGACCACGGCTTCCACGCCTTCCGCAAGGTCATTCTTCCGGAGATCATGCCCGGCGTGGTCAATGGCCTCATCATCGCCTTTACCCTCTCCATCGACGACTTTGTCATCAGCTATTTCACCGCCGGATCGCAGACCCAAACCCTGTCCATGGTTATTTACTCCATGGCCAAAAAGCGGGTCAGCCCGGAGATCAACGCCCTGTCCACCCTCATGTTTGTGGCGGTGGTGGCTCTCATGGTCCTCGTGAACCTGCGCCAGACCCGACAGGAGCGGCTGGCCAAGCGGCAGAGAGAGAAGCTCACCGCCCAGTAATCCCGTATTCCGGACCCCCGGGTCTTGAATAATCTCATTTTATTATCCGAAAGGAGCAAACTGAAAAGAATTGAAAAAGAAGCTCATCGCTCTGACGCTGGCCGCGGCCAGCGTCCTCCCTCTGGCCGCCTGTGGCGGCTCCCCCGCCGCTGAAAATGGGGTGGTCAATGTCTACAACTGGGGCGAGTATATTGATATGTCCGTCCTAGAGGACTTCGAGGCCGCCACCGGCATCAAGGTCAACTATCAGACCTTTGATTCCAACGAGGCCCTTTACGGCAAGCTGGCCAACGGTGCCACCGGCTACGATGTGATCATCCCCTCCGATTATATGATCGGCCAGATGATCGAGGAGGACATGCTGGAGCCCCTGAACTTTGACAACATTCCCAATTTCTCCGATGTGGTCCCCGCCCTGAAGAACCCCGAGTACGACCCCGAAAACCTCTACTCCGTGCCCTATATGTTCGGCATCCTTGGCATCATTTACAACCCCGGCATGGTGGACGAGGGGGAGGATATGGAGACCTGGAACGTGCTCTGGAACGAGAAATACGCCGGGGACATTCTTATGTTCGACAATTCCCGGGACACCATCGGCATTGCCCTGAAGAAGCTGGGCTACTCCTATAACACCACTGAAGCCGCCCAGATTACCGCCGCTGTGGACGAGCTGGTGGCCCAAAAGCCCCTGCTCCAGGGCTATGTCATGGATGACATTTTTGAGAAGCTGGAGGGTGAGAATGCCGCCATCGGTGTCTACTACTACGGCGACTACCTGACCATGGCGGACAACAACCCCGCGCTCCGGTTCGCCCTGCCCCGGGAGGGCACCAACCGCTATGTGGACGCCATGTGCATCCCCAAGGGGGCCGAGAACAAGGAAAACGCCGAAGCCTTTATCAACTTCATGTGCTCCACCGAAGCAGGCCTGAAGAACTGCGAGGAGACCTGGTACTCCTCTCCCCTGCTCTCGGTCCAGGATTCCTTGGACCCCGAGGTGAAGGCGGACCCCTTCGCCTACCCCGATGCCGCCTTTATGAATGAGCAGTGTGAGACCTTTGCCTGCCTCCCTGCCGAGACCCGCACTCTCTACAATGATGAATGGATCCGTCTCATGAACAGCTAAGGAGGTCTCCATATGCTGGAAATTGGTATAAAAGGCCGGGCCGAGACCTTGGTCACCCCGGAGAACACCGCCTCCGCTGTGGGGAGCGGCCTGGTTCCCGTATTCGCCACCCCCATGATGATTGCCCTCATGGAAAACGCCGCCGCAAGTTCCGTGGCCCCTCACCTGGAGGCGGGCCAGGGCACCGTGGGCACCCGACTGGAGGTTACCCATGATGCCGCCACCCCCGTGGGTATGAAGGTCTGGGCCGAGACTGAGCTGGTGGAAGTGGACCGTAAGCGCCTGGTCTTCCAGGTCGCCGCCTTCGACGAAGCCGGCCTCATCGGCAGCGGGCGCCACGAGCGCTTCATCATCGCTACCGAAAAATTCCTGGCCAAGGCCGAGGCCAAAAAGGGCTAAGGAAAAAAGGGACATCCCAAAAATTGTGTAAACCTCCGTTGTTGTGCAGAATAGAAGCACCACAACGGAGGTTTTTATTATGGCAAGAGAAGCGCCCGCCGCATAAAAAATACCCCGCCGTTAAGGGGCAGACGGCGTACATCTACCACCCAACGGCGGGGCTTTTGGCTCAACTCAATGCTATTGAGCGCTGTTCCTATCCTTTTGCTATAAACTTAGGCCTTGTTGTCGCAACCCAGAACGTCCACGATCTTGTGGGCCACCATGTCCTTGATGGCCTGGCGGGCAGGCTTCAGGTACTGGCGGGGATCGAAATCGGCAGGATGCTCGGCAAAGTATTCACGAATGGTGGCGGTCATGGCCAAACGCAGGTCGGAGTCGATGTTGATTTTACAGACAGACATGGACGCGGCTTTGCGGAGCTGGTCCTCGGGCACACCGATGGCACCGGGCATATTGCCACCAAACTTGTTGATGCGGGCGACAAAGTCCTGGGGCACGGAGGACGAGCCGTGGAGGACAATGGGGAAGCCGGGCAAACGGCGGGAGACCTCCTCCAGCACGTCGAAGCGGAGCTGAGGCTTGGTGCCGGGCTTGAACTTGTAGGCGCCGTGGCTGGTGCCGATGGCGATGGCCAGGGAGTCACAGCCGGTCTTAGAGACAAACTCCTCCACTTCCTCGGGGCGGGTGTAGGAGGAATCCTCGGCGGAGACCTGGACCTCATCCTCGATGCCGGCCAGGGTACCCAGCTCAGCCTCCACGACCACTCCGTGGTCATGGGCGTACTCGACAACCTTCTTGGTGATCTCAATGTTCTCAGCGAAGGGCTTGGAGGAGGCGTCGATCATGACGGAGGTAAAGCCGCCGTCGATGCAGGACTTACAGGTCTCAAAGCTGTCGCCGTGGTCCAGATGCAGGCAGATGGGCAGGCCGGTCTCGATCACAGCGGCCTCCACCAGTTTCATCAGGTAGGTGTGGTTCGCATAAGCGCGAGCGCCCTTGGAGACCTGGAGGATCAAGGGGGCGTTGAGGTCCTTGGCGGCCTCGGTGATACCCTGCACGATTTCCATGTTGTTGACGTTGAAAGCGCCGATGGCGTAACCGCCGTCGTAGGCCTTCTTAAACATTTCCGTAGATGTGACCAGAGGCATAGGAAACATCTCCTTTCAAATTTGCAAGGTTATTCTACCAGTTTTTATTGCTAATTGCAAGAGCGTGTGCTACAATATTTCTGTGCTTTTTAGATTTAATATGTTCTTAGTGAAAAAATACATAAATTTTTGGAAGGAAGTTTGTTGTTATGAGCGAATTGAGAGGTGCCTGTATCATCGGCCAGTCTGGCGGACCCACCGCCGTCATCAATGCCAGCGCCCAGGGGGCCATCCAGGCCGCCCTGAAGGCCGACTGCATTACCCGCGTGCTGGGCGCCGCCCACGGCATCAAGGGCGTGTTGGAGGATAAGCTGTATGATATGGGCAAGGAGGACCCCGCCGAGCTGGACCTGCTCCAGTACACCCCCTCCTCTGCCCTGGGTTCCTGCCGCTACAAGCTGGCCGACCCTGACGTGGACGACACCGACTACAAGCGCATCCTGGAAATTTTCAAGAAGTACGATGTGCGCTACTTCTTCTACAACGGCGGCAACGACTCCATGGACACTTGCAACAAGATTTCCAAGTATATGCAGAAGGTGGGCTATGAGTGCCGGGTCATGGGCATCCCCAAGACCATCGACAACGACCTCTTCGGCACCGACCACTGCCCCGGTTTTGCCTCTGCCGCCAAGTATATCGCTACCTCCTGTATGGAGGTGTGGCAGGACGCCCACGTCTATGACACCGGTATGATTACCATTATTGAGATCATGGGCCGCCATGCCGGCTGGCTGGCCGGTTCCGCCGCCCTGGCCACTTGGGCCGGATTTGGACCCGACCTCATCTATTTGCCCGAGACCGACTTCGACCTGACTGACTTCCTGGAGGATGTACACCGGGTCTATGACAAGACCGGCAAGTGCATGGTGGCTGTCTCCGAAGGTATCCACCGCGCCGATGGCACCTTCATCTCCGAGGCCAAGACCTCCGCCACCGACGGCTTTGGCCACGCCCAGCTGGGCGGTTTGGCCGCTATGCTGGCCGATGCCGTGAAGCTGGAGACCGGGGCCAAGGTCAGGGGTATCGAGCTGAGTCTGCTCCAGCGCTGCGGTGCCCACCTGGACTCCCTTACCGATGTGGAGGAGGCCAAGATGGCTGGCCGGGTGGCCGTGGAATCCGCCGTCGCTGGCATCACCGACAAGATGGTGGCCTTTGCCTGCACCCGTGAGAACGGCAAGTACGAGTGCAAGCCCAACCTCATCCCCCTCACCGACGTGGCAAACACCGAGAAGAAGGTTCCCCGCGAGTGGATCAACGCTGTGGGGAACGGCGTTGAGCAGGCTTTCATCGACTACGTCCTCCCCCTGGTTCAGGGCGAGACCACTGCTCCCAAGGAGAACTCCCTCCCCCGCTTTGCCAAGCTGAAGAAGGTCCTCACTACCGATTGCTAAAAAAGGTCAAAAAGGAAGCCCTGGCTGATGCCAGGGCTTCCTTTTTGACTTATCTCTGTCCCTTGTCGTAGGGAATGCCTTCGGCCTTGGGGGCTCTGGACTTCTTGGAGGTGAAGGCCAGAACAATCATGGAGGCAATGAAGGGCATCATACTGTAAATGTTCCGGCTCCAGCCCAGGGCGGCCAGCACGTCAATGGAGTCGGCGATGTTGGCCATGGTCTTGAAGACGGCAAAGAAGATAGCTGCCAGGGCGATGCGAGCGGGCTTCCACTGACCGAAGATCATCACAGCCAGAGCCAGGAAGCCGGCACCGGAGACACCCACCTCAAAGTTCCAGGAGGAGACAGGCGGAATGATGTAGGCAAAGCCGCCGATTCCGCCCAGGATGCCGGAGAGCATCACGCCGGCATAGCGCATCTTGTAGACGTTGATGCCCACCGAGTCGGCAGCCTGAGGATGCTCGCCACAGGCCATGAGCCGCAGACCAAACTTGGTGCGGTAGAGGGCCACAATGGAGAGAGCGAGCAGGACCACGCCGATGACAAGGAAGACGTTCAGGGTCAGGCCCCCCACGTCGAAGAGGAAGGGCTTATTGTTATAGTCGATCTTGGCGATGGTGGCGTTGTTATAGCCTCGGGCAATGACGATGCCAAGCGCGGTGGCCAGCATATTCAGTGCGGTGCCGCCGATGGTCTGGTCTGCCTTCAGATTGATACAGGCGAAGGCCAAAAGCAGAGAGTAGATCATACCGGCCAGGGCGCTCACCAGGATGGACACGATGACCAGCATGACCGGGGAAGCCCCTGCGGGCATGAGGCCCAGAGCGATGACGCCGCCCAGGGCGCCGATGACCATAATACCCTCCAGGGCGATGTTGATGATGCCGGAACGCTCAGAGAACATACCACCCAGAGCTACCAGCATAAAGACCACGGCGTAGATGAGGGTGTATTTCACAAGTAGCAGCATTAGTCCTCAGCCTCCTTTCCCACGGCAGATGCCCCTCCGGCCTTGGCCGCCTTCCGCTTGGCAAACAGGGCGTGAAGCCAATGCTTGAAAAGGAGGGAGAAAGCGCAGAGGTAGATGGTGATACTGGTGATGACGTCGGCGATCTCCTTGGTAAAGTACTTGGTGGGGAGGGTGGTGCCGCCGATAGTGATATGGGAAATGAAGAGGGAGGCGAAGATGGTGCCGATGGGGTTGGAGGCCGCCAGCAGGGCGGCGGGGATGCCGTTCCAGCCCATGGCAGGGAGGGCGGTGGAGTTCTGTGGAATCCACTCCGCCACGCCGGAGAGGTAGAACAGGCCAGCGCCAAAGCCGGCCAAGGCACCCGCAATGGTCATGGACAGGATGATGTTCCGCTTGGCGTTGATACCGGCGTACCGGGCGGCCTCCCGGTTGTGGCCGCAGGCCTTCAGCTCATAGCCAAAGGTGGTCTTGTCCAGCACCACATAGATCAGGATGGCCACTAGGATGGCCAGGAAGATGGCAATGGTCACCGACTTGAGCTGAAAGAGGTCGGCCAGACCGAAGTCAGGGATGACGGCCTCTTCAAAGTTCAAGCGGAGGCTGTAAGTCTTGGTGGTCTTGGAATCGTACATGACGCCCTTGCCGCCGCCGTACATGATTTCGTTGACGGCGTAGAGGCCGATCCAGTTGAACATGATGGCAGTGATGACCTCGTTCACGTTCAGGTAGGCTTTGAATAGACCGGGGATGGCCCCCCAGACCGCGCCGAAGAGGGTAGCGGCCAGGAGGCAGACATACCAAGGCATCTTCAGGGCGATGGCAAAGAAGAGGGCTCCGAACGCACCCAGGGTATACTGGCCGGCCACGCCGATGTTGAACAGGCCGGTCTTAAAGGCAAAGGCCACGGACAGACCGGTCATGATAAGAGGTGCGGTATTGGCGAGGACCTTGCCCACACCGTAGGGGAAGTCGTTGAAGCCGCCCTTGATGATACGGAGAAAACCGTCCACCAGAGCGTGCTCAGGATTGATAATGAAGAGGACCACAAGGCCGACCAACAGGCCAATGACGATACAGATCAGGGAGGAGAGAATGGTCACCGTTCCGTCCGACTGGAGGAGATCCCGCTTGTTCTTCTGCGTGTTCATTGTCCCGCCTCCTTTCTCTTGGCGCCGGCCATGTAAAGGCCCAACTCCTGCACGGTAGTCTGCTTGGGATCGAATTCGCCCACGATCTCGCCCTCGTACATCACCAGGATGCGGTCAGAGACGTTCATGACCTCATCCAGCTCCAGGCTCACCAGGAGGACGGCCTTTCCGGCGTCCCGCTGGGCCACCAGCTGCTTATGGATATATTCGATGGCGCCTACATCCAGGCCGCGGGTTGGCTGGACCGCCACCAGGAGCTCGGGTTTCTTGTCGATCTCCCGGGCGATGATGGCCTTCTGCTGGTTGCCGCCCGACATGCTGCGGGCAATGGTGGTGGGACCCTGGCCGGAGCGGATATCGTACTGGTCGATGAGACCGCACGCATAGGTGCGGACCGCGCCGAAGTTGATAAAACCTCCGTGCTGGAACTGTGGCTGCCAGTAGCGCTGGAGGACCAGATTTTGCTCCAGGGTATAGTCCAGGACCAGGCCGTGCTTGTGCCGGTCCTCTGGGATGTGGCTCATGCCATCCTTGCTCCGCTGACGGATGGGGGCATTGGTGATGTCCTTGCCACAGAGGTGAAAGGTGCCGGCGCTCTGCTTGGTGAGGCCGGTGAGGGCGTAAACGAACTCTGTCTGGCCATTGCCCTCAATGCCGGCAAGGCAGACGATTTCCCCTGCCCGGACCTGGAAGGATACGTCCTTCACCGCATTGTTTTTGTGGAGGGTGGAGGGAACAGTGACATTCTGCACCTCCAGGACCACATCGCCAGGGGTAGCAGGGGTCTTGTCCACCGCAAAGTTCACGTCGCGGCCCACCATCATCCGGGAGAGTTCCTCCTTGGTGCTGTTGGCGATGTCCACGGTACCGATGCACTTGCCCTTCCGCAGAACGGTACAGCGGTCGGCCACCGCCATGATCTCGTTGAGCTTATGGGTGATAAAGAGGATGCTCTTCCCTTCCGCCTTCAGCTCCCGCATAATCTGCATGAGCTCGTCGATCTCCTGGGGGGTCAGAACGGCGGTGGGCTCGTCGAAAATGAGGATTTCATTGTCCCGATAGAGCATCTTAAGAATCTCGGTCCGCTGTTGCATGCCCACGGAAATGTCCTCGATTTTGGCATCAGGGTCCACCTTCAGGCCGTACTGCTCGGAAAGGCGAAGGACCTTTTCCCGGGCCTCCTTTTTCCGAAGGAAGCCGGCCTGGTTGGGCTCTACGCCCAGGATGATATTATCCAGCACCGAGAATATCTCCACCAGCTTGAAGTGCTGGTGGACCATACCGATGTTTAGGGCGTTGGCATCGTTGGGATTTTTGATCTCCACAACCTGGCCATTCTTTTTGATGGTACCCGCTTCTGGCTGGTAGAGGCCGAAAAGCACGCTCATCAACGTGGACTTTCCAGCTCCATTTTCTCCCAAAAGGGCGTGGACCTCGCCCTTTTTGAGCTGAAGGGTCACGTTGTCGTTGGCCCGAATCCCGGGGAACTCTTTGGTGATATTCAGCATCTCAATTACATACTCGTCCATGTCAACACTCCTTTTGCGGGCCACACCACCCGCACCGTTATCTTGCCCGGCGGGAACATGGAGCGCCGGGACACTTCTCTGTATTATATACTATTTCCATCACAATGGAAAGACGTTTTGCTATAAAAGCGCAAAAAAGAACGCGCGGCATCGCCGCGCGTTCTTTTTTGAGAAAGAGCTTACTCAATCATGGTGAGGTTGGTGTTGGCGCTGACCTCGGGCATAGCCTCGACGTTGTCATCAATCACGATCTCGCCGGAAATAATCTTGGCCTTCACAGCCTCATACTCCTCAACGGTAAAGGTCTTGAAGCACCAGGACTCCTCGGCAGTAGGCAGACCCACATAGGACTCGCCCTTCTGGAGGTCCAGGACGTCAATCTTGCCGCCCAGGTCGGCCCAGTTACCGGTGAAGTACTTGTCCAGAGCAGCCTCGGTAGCGGACTGCAGACCCTTGACAGCGGAGGTCAGGAAGGGGTTGTAGGCATAGTTCTCGTTGTTGCCCAGGTGATGCTGGTCGGTGTCCACGCCGATGACCATGCCCTCATTGTTGAGAGCGGCCTCAGCAGCAGAGGTCCAGATGCCGCCGCCGCAGGCGAAGACAACCTCGGTGCCGGCCTGATACCAGCCCTCCATCTTGGCGGTAATGTTGGCGTCGCCAAAGAACTGGCCGCCGTAGGTGTACTTGATGTCGATGTTGGTGCCCAGCTCCTCAGCGGCATCATCAGCACCCTGGACATAGCCCTGGCCGAAACGAACCACAGCGGGGACAGCCACGCCGCCCAGGAAGCCCAGGCTGGTGTAGCCGTCCTTGACAGCAGCATAGCCAGCCAGGTAGCCAGCCTCTTCCTCGCCGAACACGGCGCAGTAGGCGTTGTCGGCCAGAGTGGCGCCGCCCAGGTCGGCCTCAGCCACGTCAACGGCGACAAACTTGGTGTCGGGGAACTGCTCCTGAGCCTGAGCAATGGCCTCACCGAACAGGAAACCGGGGAGAACCACGATGCCGGCGCCGTCCTGAACGGCCTGGCGGATGGAAGCCATACGGTCGTCATTGGAGTCGGCGGCGGGCTGATAGTCGGTGTACTCGATGTTGTGAGCGTCGCCGTAGGCCTGAACGCCCTGCCAGCAAGCCTGGTTGAAGGACTCGTCGTCGATGGTGCCCACGTCGGTCACCAGAGCGATGGTGCCGTAGTCGGCGGCGGGGGACTCGGAGGGCTTCTCGGAGGGATTCCCAGAGGGATTCTCAGAGGGGGTGGTGCCACCGCCGCAGGCAGCCAGAGAGGCAATCATAGCCGCGGAGAGAGCAAGAGCAGCAAGTTTCTTCATTGGAATTTACCTTCCTTTCATAACGAATAGCCCAGTTTGGCGGTAATGCCACTGAGCTTTCGTTGTTATGATAACACAAACCACTTTCCAGGGCAACTGCATTTTACACAAAACTTGCAAAATTTGCAATTCGCAGGGTGCGCCCATTTGCTCATCTTCTTTTCATCCATGATACAAAAGTAGACACCACCAAAAACTTGTGTCTTTAATGGTGTCTACTTTTATTTTACAGATGCAATTCGAAAGAAATGGGGTTGCCTTTATCCCTTATCAGTGCTTACTCCTCGTCGGCATCTTCCGCTTCGTAAGCGGGAGCGCTCTCGCTCAAAGCACGGATGGACAGGGAAACCTTCTTCTTGTCCATATCGATGTCAGTAATTTTTACATCAACCACATCACCCTCGGCCAAAACATCGGCGGGCTTATCGATGCGGTGATCGGCGATCTGGGAAATATGGATCAGGCCGTCCACCCCGGGGACGATTTCGGCAAAGGCCCCGAAAGGCATCAGCTTGACCACGCGGACGGAGGCCACGTCGTCCACCTGATACTTGTCGGTAAACATGGTCCAGGGATCCTGAGTCTTGTCCTTCATGCCAAGGGAGATCTTCTTCTTCTCGGGATCAAAGGAGAGGACGAACACATCCACAGTGTCGCCCACGTTAACGACCTCCGAGGGGTGCTTGATGCGGCTCCAGGACAGCTCAGAGATGTGGACCATACCGTCCACGCCGCCGATGTCAACAAAGGCACCGTAAGAAGTCAGAGACTTCACCACGCCATTGTAGTGCTTGCCCTCCTCGATGCTCTCCCAAACCTGGGCGGCCTTGGCGGCGCGCTCCTCGGCCTCGACGGCACGGATGGAGCCAACGACGCGGCGGCGGGCACGGTTGACCTCGGTGATACGGAGCTTGACCTTCTGCTTGAGCAGAACGCTCATCTCGGCGTCACGAGGCAGACCGGTCTGAGAAGCGGGGACAAAGACGCGGACACCCTTCACAGACACCACGATACCGCCCTTGTTCTCCTCGGTGACAACGCCCTCCAGAACAGCCTTGCTCTCGACAGCGGCCTCAACCTCTTCCCAGCTCTTCACAGTGTCCAGACGCTTCTTAGACAGGGTCACGATGCCCTCCTGGTCGTTGACACGGACCACGAAAGCCTCGATCTCGTCGCCGACCTTGACCAGGTCCTGCAGTTTCGCAGTGGGGTCGTCGGTCATTTCGGCCTCAGAAATGTACCCGGCGTGCTTCGTGCCAAGGTCCACTTCGATTTCGGTGTTCGTCACGTTGACGACAACGCCGGTGACCTTCTCTCCTGTATGCAAAGTCTTGATCGATTTCTCCAGCAAATCAGCAAAGGATTCCTCGATCTCCATAATTTCGTCGCTCATGTTCTTTCGAACCTCCTTTATAATCCACCCGGGTGTGGATGCACCCGCGGTGAGTCCTACCACAGCCGCCCCATCAAAATAGGACGGGATGAGTTCCTTGCCCTCTTCAATGAGGAGCACTTTGGAACAATGGGCCTTGCACAGCTCAGCAAGCCGCTTGGTGTTGCTGCTGTTCCGGTCCCCGATGACCACCATACCGTCACATCGCCGGGCCAGGGAAATGGCCTCGCTCTGCCGCTGAAAGGTAGCTCCACATATTGTATCAAATATTTCTGCGTTCGTCCACTGTTTTTTTACTTTTTGGACGCAGTCATTCCAAATTTCTTGGGTAAGAGTGGTTTGGGCAACCATTGTAATGGGAAATTGTCCCTCTTGCGCAGACATCCACTCCTCCAGCGCCGCTCCATCAGCGCACACAACCGGAGCGTCGCACCAGCCCGCAATGGCTCTGACCTCCGGGTGGTCGGGGGTACCGATGATAACAGCTCTCCGCCCATCGGCCTCAGCCTTCTGGACGATGCGGTGGATCTTGGTCACGCTGGGGCAAGTGGCGTTGAGGATGGTCAGCCCCCGCTTCTCCAAGGCCTCGTGGACCGCCCGGCCCTCTCCATGGGAGCGGAGGAGGACGGAGACCCCATCGGGAATCTCCTCAATGGAGTTGGCCTGCTTCAGTCCTAAGGCTTCCAGATGGGCCACAACATGGGCGTTATGGATGATGGGACCCAGCATATAGCAAGGCTCCCCTTTTCGGCCGGTCTCCTCGGCCATCTCCACCGCCCGCTTCACGCCATAGCAAAAGCCGGCGGACTTGGCTTGCTCCACTCTCATTCTTTCACCTGCCCGGCCAAAGCAAAAATACGGCTCATAAGCTCCTCGTTGATTGCTTTATACTCCTCAGGGGTCGCCCGGCGCTCGGCAGTTTTGGGGTAAAAAGGCTCCCCGAATACCACGGTAGTGGGCCGGAACCAGTTTTTCTTCCCTGGAATATACACTGGAACAATGGGCACGCCGGTGCGCAGGGCCAGCATGGCAGCGCCGCTTTTGGCCTCGTGGGTCTCGGAGGACTCCTCCACCCGTGTGCCTTCTGGGAAGAGTACCATCTTCTCCCCATTTTTAAGCATCTTCATGGCGGTTTTTAGGG
>JAHHSF010000060.1 GCA_020025375.1 Oscillospiraceae bacterium
CTCCAGCACCCCCTCGGAGACCCCCGCCGCCCTGAGCGGAAAGGTCTCTACCAACGGCTCCACCTCCATGGAGAAGGTGATGGGCGCCCTCATCGAGTCCTTTAAGGAAGTTGAGCCCAATGTTACCGTGACCTACGATCCCACCGGTTCCGGCGCCGGCGTGGAGGCTGCCAACAATGGTTCCGCCGACATCGGCCTGGCTTCCCGCGGCCTGAAGGACAGCGAGAAGGAAGGGCTTACCGAGACTGTGGTGGCCAAGGATGGTATTGCCATGGTAGTGAACGTTGCCAACTCCGTGGACGACCTGACTGTTGAGCAGATCGCCGCCATTGCCAAGGGTGAGATCACCAACTGGTCCGAGCTGGGCGGTGCTGACGAGCAGATCGCTTTCATCGGCCGTGAGGCTGGCTCCGGCACCCGTGGTGCCTTTGAGGAACTGACCGAGACCGAAGATGCCTGCAAGTACAGCCAGGAGCTCACCTCCACCGGCGCCGTCATCACCGCCGTGGCCACCACCCCCGGTGCCATCGGCTACGCCTCCCTCTCCGCTGTGGAGGATACCGTGAAGACTGTCAAGGTCGGCGGCGTGGAGTGTACTGAGGAGACCGTCCTGGACGGTAGCTACGCCATTCAGCGTCCCTTCGTCTTTGCCACCAAGACCGGCGAGGCTCTCAGCGAGACTGCCCAGGCTTTCTATGACTTCGCCACCGACCCCGCCAGTGCCGAGTTCTATGTGCTGGCCGGCGTAGTCCCCGCTTTCCGCTAATGACAAATACCAAAGTTTTGAACGGCAAACGCTCCCGGGCCAAAGGCTCGGGGGCGCTCGCCCTGTTTACACAGAGAAAGGTGGAAGAGCCTATGTCGGACCAAAATATCCGGACAGGAGAAGAGCAGGGGACTCTGGCACGGAAAAAAGGGGCCAAAAATGCCCTGGAGCTGATTATGAACGGCCTGTTCTTTTTCTGCGGCCTGGTGGCGGTGGCTTTCGTCCTGTTCATCACCGTCTATCTGGTTATTTCCGGCCTGCCCGCCATCCGGGAGATCGGCCTGACCGATTTCCTCTTCGGCGAGCGCTGGGCCTCCACCGCCAGCGATCCGGCGTTCGGCATCCTGCCCTTTATCCTGACCTCAATCTACGGCACCGCCGGGGCCATTGTCATCGGGGTCCCCATCGGCTTCCTTACCGCCGTATATTTGGCGAAGCTGGCTCCGGCCAAGGTGGCAGCCGTCATTCGCACGGCAGTCGATCTGCTGGCGGGCATCCCCTCGGTGGTCTACGGCCTTATCGGCATGACTGTCCTGGTCCCCGCAGTCCGGGTGACCTTCCACTTGGCTTCGGGCGCGACCCTGTTTGCCGCCATGATCGTTCTGGCCGTCATGATTTTGCCCTCCATCATCTCAGTGTCTGAGACCGCCCTAAAGGCGGTGCCCAAGGAGTATGAGGAGGCCAGCCTGGCCCTGGGGGCCACCGAGATCGAGACCTACTTCCGGGTCTCCGTTCCAGCCGCCTCCAGCGGGATTGCCGCCGCCGTGGTCTTGGGAATCGGCCGGGCCATCGGGGAGGCCATGGCCATCATGATGGTGGCGGGCAATGTGCCCAATATGCCCTCCCTCTTTGAGAGCGTCCGCTTCCTTACCACGGCCATCGCCTCCGAAATGGCCTATGCCTCCTTTGGCACACTCCAACGCAACGCCCTCTTCTCCATTGCCCTGGTTCTATTCCTGTTCATCATGCTTATCAACGTCTTGCTCAACGCCCTGCTCAAGCGGGAGAAAAAATAAGGAGGAGGAAGCCAAATGAAGATGGAACACCGTTCCACCCGCCGGGTGGCCTATGACAAGATTCTCCGCTTCCTCCTTTATTTTTGCGCCTTTCTCACCTGCGCCCTGTTGGTGCTCCTGATTGGCTACATTTTCTATCGGGGCTTTCCGAACGTCACGGTGGAGCTTCTTACCAGTGAGCCAAGCGTGTTGAAAAATGTCATTGGTATCTTACCTAACCTTATCAATACCCTGGCCCTCGTTCTGGGCACCTTGATTATCGTCCTCCCACTGGGAGTGGGTGCGGCCATCTACCTCACCGAGTACGCCAAGAGCCGCAAGCTGGTGGCCGTCATCGAGTTTGCCACCGAGACCCTTACGGGTATTCCATCCATCCTCTACGGCCTGGTGGGTATGCTCTTTTTCGTTCAGTTCCTGGGCTGGGAGAGTTCCATCCGGGCGGGCATCTTCACCCTGGTCATCATGATACTGCCCACCATCGTCCGCACCACCCAGGAGTCCCTGAAAACGGTCCCCCAATCCTACCGGGAAGCCGCCCTGGGTCTGGGAAGCGGTAAGTGGCGCATGGTCCGCACCGTGGTCCTGCCCTCTTCCATCGACGGAATCGTCACCGGCTGTATCCTCGCAATCGGTCGCATCGTGGGGGAGTCGGCAGCCCTTCTCTTCACTGCGGGAAGCGCCGCCGTTCTGGTGAAGAACCTGTTCAGCCTGAGTGGGCTTCATAGCCTGCTCACCACCTCCGGCGGTAGCCTCACTGTGGCCCTTTATATTTACTCTCTGGAGCGGGGGAAGATCGAAGTAGGCTTTGCCATTGCCGCTATCCTCATGGTCCTTACCCTGGTCATCAACCTGTCCGCCAAGTGGCTGGGCGGAAAACTGAAGAAATAATAAGGAGGCGGAGCTATGAATCAGACCGTTATTGCCGCCAAAGACCTGAATTTATGGTATGGGGCCACCCAGGCCCTCCACCATGTGGATATGGAAATTCCAGAGCGGCGGGTCACCGCTCTTATCGGTCCGTCCGGTTGCGGCAAGTCCACGTTCCTTAAAACCCTGGACCGCATGAATGATTTGGTCCCGGGCGTGAAGATCACCGGCAGCATCACCTACCGGGGCCAGGACATCTACGCCCCCGAGGTGGACGTGACCTGGCTCAGGAAGGAAATCGGCATGGTGTTTCAGAAGCCCAATCCCTTCCCCATGTCCATCTACGACAACGTGGCATACGGCCCCCGGACCCACGGTATCCGAAACAAGGCCAAGCTGGACGAAATCGTGGAGCGCTCCCTTCGGGATGCCGCCATTTGGGACGAGGTGAAGGACCGGCTAAAGAAGTCGGCTCTGGGCCTGTCCGGCGGTCAGCAACAGCGGCTCTGCATCGCCCGGGCCCTGGCGGTGGAGCCCGACGTTCTTCTCATGGATGAGTCCACCAGCGCCCTGGACCCGATTTCTACCTCAAAAATTGAAGATCTGGTTGCAGAACTGAAAAATAAGTATACAATAGTAATGGTCACCCACAATATGCAACAGGCCACTCGTGTTTCCGATCACACCGCCTTCTTCCTTCTTGGTGAGCTCATTGAGTTCGGGGAGACCGACCAAATCTTCTCGGTCCCCAAGGACAAGCGGACAGAGGACTACATTACTGGGAGGTTTGGATAATGCGGAAGAGTTTTGATTCCGAGCTGTTGGAGCTGGGCGAGTCCATGACCGCCATGGCGGACACGGTGCGCAACGCCATCGAAGAAGTGACCCGGTCCCTCTGCGAGGGGGACGAGGCGGCGGCCCACGCCGTTCTCTCTGCCACCGCCGGGGTGGACCAAATGGAGCGTGAGATTGAGAACCACTGTCTCTCTCTTCTTCTGCGGCAGCAGCCGGTGGCCCGGGATCTGCGGACCATCTCCACCGCCCTGAAAATGGTCACCGACCTTCAGCGTATCGGCGACCAGGCCACCAACATCGCAGAGCTGGCCATCCTGCTTGCCAAGCAGGGGAGGGCCCAGGTGCCTGAGCATATCCGTACCATGAGCCGAAAGGCGGGCATCATGGTGAGCCAGGCCATCGCCGCCTACACCGACCGGGATGTGGAGCAGGCCCACGCCGTGGTCAATCTGGATGACGAGGTGGACGACCTCTTCGCCCAGGTGAAGGCCGAGCTGATCGACCGTATCCTGGAAAACCGGGAGAATGCCGACGCCGCCATCGACCTTATTATCATTGCCAAATACCTGGAGCGGGTTGCCGATCACGCCGTAAACATCGCCCAGTGGGCGGTATTCTGCGTCACCGGCCAGCTGGAATAAAACACTTGAAACAAAAAAAGAGAGACCAAGGAGGGAAAGCCCATGCCCCAGACCATTGTCCTTGTGGAGGACGACGATTCCATCCGCGCCATGCTGGAATACTATCTCAAATCCATGGGATATGAGGTGCGGGCCTTTGACTCCGGGGAGCACTTCTTCGCCGACCAGACGGAGCCCGCCTCCCTCTACATACTGGATATCATGTTGCCCGGCATGGACGGCTTGGAAATCTTACGCCGCCTGCGGGACGGGACTGAGACCGAGCGGGTCCCCATCCTCATGCTCACCGCCCGGAATGCCGAGCTGGACAAGGTGGCTGGGCTGGAGAGCGGGGCGGATGACTACATGGTCAAGCCCTTTGGCATCATGGAGCTGGGGGCGCGGGTGAAGGCCCTCCTCCGCCGCACGGCCCCTAGGGAGGACAAGCTGGCCCTGGAGGGGCTGGAGCTGGACGTCGGTGCCCGGGAGGTCCGGGAGAACGGACAGACGGTGGAGCTGACCTACAAGGAGTTTGAGCTTTTGCGTCTCCTCCTCTCCCGCCGGGGCACCGTTCTCACACGGGATGAGATTCTCCAGACCGTCTGGGGCTATGACTTTACCGGGGAGACCCGCACCGTGGATATGCACATCAAGACCCTGCGCCAAAAGCTGTCCGGCGACTATATCCAGACAGTGCGCGGGGTCGGCTACAAAATTCCCTAAGGGGGGACCAATCATGGGGAAAAAACTTTCTCGGGCCGTCCTGTTCATCACGGCCTTCGCCCTTCTGCTCAGCGGCGTGCTGTCGGTGGTCTTTTTCCGCCAGCGGGAGATCGCCGCCGCCCGGGCCAGCCTCAACGATACCCTGGCGATTCTGGATGCCCAGCACATGGATACAGATGCCCAGGACCTGGCCCGGCAGTTTGCCTTTGCCACGCCGGGCCGCCGCCTTACCCTTATCGACGCCAACGGCTCGGTCCTGGTGGATACCGCCGCCGAGGTGGCGGAGAACCACGCAGACCGTCCCGAGTTTCAGGCCGCGCTGAAGACCGGATCGGGGGAGGCGACCCGCCGCTCCGAGACCACCGGCATTACTTATCTCTATGTGACCCGCCGTTTCACCGACGGGGTGGTGGGCCGGGCCGCCATGCCCATCGCCTCCATCAACGACTTGATTTTGCAGGCCGGCTTCATCCTCCTCATCACTGCCGTGGCCGTTTTGCTGGTGACCCGCAGTGTGGCAAGCCGCTGGGCCCGGGATACCGCCGCTCCCATCGAGGCCAAGCAGGAGAAGCTGGAGCACGTCCGAAGTGAGTTCGCCGCCAACGTCTCCCACGAGCTGAAAACCCCCCTCACCAGCATCAAGGGCTTTACCGATATGCTGGCCTCCGGTATGGTTACCGACCCCGCCGACCAGCAACGGTTCTTCACTATGCTGGGGGTGGAGGTGGACCGGCTCATGGAGATGATCGGGGACCTCTTAAAGCTTTCCGAGCTGGAGAGCGTGGCAATGCCAAAGCCAGACGACCGGGCCGAGGTCCTGGCGGTGTGTCAAAACGCCGGGGAATCGCTTCTGCCCATCTCCCAGGAGCGGGGGGTTTCCCTGACCGTGGCCGGGGAGGAACTGGCCGCCGCCATCCCTCCTGCCCGTCTGCGGGAGGTGGCCGTTAATCTGATGGGGAACGGGCTCAAATACACCGAGTCCGGCGGTGACGTCACCGTGACCGTGAGCCGGGAGGGGGACAAGGCCGTCCTCACCGTGACCGACAACGGCATCGGCATCCCCAAGGAGGCGCAGGACCGCATCTTTGAGCGGTTCTACCGGGTGGATAAGGGGCGGGCCCGCTCCACAGGCGGAAGTGGCCTGGGGCTTGCCATTGTCAAGCACGTCGTCCAGCTCTACAGCGGCTCGGTCGCTGTGGACAGTGAACTTGGAAAGGGGACAACCTTTACGGTGAAGTTGCCCCTTGCGAAGGAGTAAACAAAGCGCCCGACGGCAATCAGCCGTCGGGCGCGATTTTCTTTTCAGGGGATCTCTTGACAAAACATTGGGTCAAGGAATAAAATAAAACAAAATGTAGAGTGCTCCGAGCCTCTCGTCCTAAGGAAGTTTCTACGGACGTTGGGCCGATAGGGTGGAATCGGAAACGAGACCGCCTTCCGTTTTGAAAAGGGGTGCAGAACAGCAGGGGGAGGATTCTACCCTGCGCTTCCGCGTCGCTTTTTGGAAAAGCGGCGCTTTTTGTTTGTGTCGAAGGAGCCGGAAAGAAGGCCGTTGGAATGCGGAAAATAGAACTGGAAGAGGCCCAGGCCCTGCTCCTGGCGGACGTCGTCCCCCTGGAGAAAGAGGAGGTTTCCCTGAACAGCCTGCCTCTAGGCCGGGTGCTGTACCAGCCCGTGACCGCTCAGGTAGATCAGCCACCCTTCCCCAGGTCCCCCCTGGACGGCTATGCCCTTCATGCAGCGGACAGCGCCGGGGCCTCGGAGGAGGAACCGGTGGTCCTCCCTGTGGTAGGAAAGGCCTACGCCGGGGATGCCCCTGCCGGGGAGCCTGTCCGGCCCGGGACCGCCGTGCGTATCATGACCGGGGCCCCCATCCCGGCGGGGTGTGACTGCGTCATTCCCCAGGAAAGGACCGACTGCGGGGAGGAGCGGGTGGCCCTTTACCAGACCATGGAGGCGCATCAGAACTACTGCTCTCAGGGGGAGGATTTCCAGGAGGGGCAGGTCCTGGTCCCCGCCGGATACGCCTTGGACCCCGCCGCCATAGGGGTGGCCGCCGGAGGGGGAGCGGAGACCGTGACCGTCCGCCGCCGTCCAAAGGTCGCGCTCATCGCCACCGGCGAGGAGCTGTCCGCCCCGGGCCAGCCCCTGATGCCGGGGAAGATATACAACTCCAACCTGTACTATCTTCAGAGCCGCCTGATTCAGCTGGGGGCTCAGGTCCTTTCCGCCACCCAGGTGGGGGATGACCTGACAGAGATCACCGCCCATATAAAAGCAGGGGCGGAACAGGCCGACCTGGTGGTCACCACCGGGGGAGTATCGGTGGGGCAGAGGGACCTGCTCCCCCAGGCCGTGGACCTGCTGGGGGGCGAGACCCTCTTCCACGGCCTTCGCATCAAGCCCGGCTCACCTGCCCTCTTCGCAAAGCTGGATGGGACCCCTATCCTTGCCCTGTCGGGGAACCCCTTTGCCGCCGCGGCCACCTTTGAACTGTTGGTCCGTCCCCTCCTGGCCGCCCTGCTGGGACAGGAGTTGCCTGAGCGGATGACCGCCCGGCTGGACACGGGGTTTCCCAAGGGGAACCTGGTCCGGCGGTTCGTCCGGGGCAGATTGGAAAACGGCGTTTTGACCCTGCCAAAGGGCCACTCCTCCGGGGTGATGGGCTCCTTCGTGGGCTGCAACTGCCTTGGGGAGCTTCCCGCCGGTCCCGGCCCCATCCCGGCGGGACTGGAGATCCCTGTTTTGTTGCT